>JBKCUU010000084.1:0-17920 GCA_046318155.1 Bdellovibrio sp.
CTTGCTTGGGATTGTGCTTTTTGAGGATCGAGAGCAAGTGGCCAGGTTTGTCGTCTTGCCCGACGTGATAAATTTCGTCTTTCACGTTTTCGGCTTTTGCTTGGTCTTTGCTGACGTTGATTTCGATGGGCTCAGCACCAAACATATAAGCCGTGTTCAAAACGTCAAAATTTAGTGTCGCACTGAACACCAAAAACTGGCGCTCGCGGGGAACTCTTTGCAAGATGAACTTCATGTCGTCTTTAAAGCCCATGTCGAACATGCGATCGGCCTCGTCAAACACGATGGCGCGAACTTGTTTGAGATCAATGATGTGTTCTTTGTAGAGGTCAATTAAACGACCGGGCGTGGCGACAACAAACTCAACACCTTGCTGGATGCCTTCTTTTTGTTTGTCGTAGCTGGTGCCACCGTAAATTGAAACGCCGCGAAGGCCGGCGAACTCACCGTACTTCACCACGTTTTCAAAAACCTGCTCGGCCAACTCACGTGTGGGGACAAGCACCAAGATAAAGTTCTGGCTGCGCCAGTCGGTAAAACCACGAGCCGCTGCCAACTCTTTTTCTTCGTCAGTTGAAGTTTCAGCCAAAGCTCGTGATCGGAGAATGCGCTCCATCAAGGGCAAAACAAAAGCGGCGGTTTTGCCCGTTCCGGTTTGAGCTAAGCCCGAAACGTCTTTCTTTTCGAGAACCAGCGGCATGGCTTGCTCTTGGATGGGCGTGGTTTCGGTGTAGCCCATCTTTTCGATGGCGGCCTGAAGAGTCGAATGGAGGCGAAAGTCTGCAAATTTCAAAGTGGTTTCCTCAAAAGCGCCAAGCTACGGGAGGCTCTGGCGAAAGTCAAAAATGATTCAAGAACTAGCAAACAGGAGTAAGACCCGCAAAAACTCGTCGGGCTGATCAGAATGCACCCAGTGCCCTGCGTTAGGGATCACAACACCCTCGATTTTGGGATTCGACGCTACCATGCGATCAAAGGTGCCTTGAGTCAATTCGCTGGAGTTGGCCCCTCGGATCACTAAAGTCGGCATCGCGAGCGCTTCTAGCTCGGCCCAGTGGTCGATCGCACGCCCCTGGGTCACGCTCAAAAACATCGCCTCTTTCGAGAAGCGCCAATCGGCCTGGCCGCTTTCTGTATCGACGATGTTGGAGTACAAGTATTGACCCAGAGTTTGGGCGTTTCCTCGAGCAAAACCCAGCTTGGGAAACTCATTTAGAAAGAATTCTTTGGCTGCAAGCTTGCTCGAAAAGGGCGTCGGCACCGAATCGAGCAAACGCTTATAGTAGTCGACCGCATCGGGCTTGGCCTCGGGGCCAATGTCCTCAATTACCAGCTTACGCACGCGCTCGGGAAATTTAGCCGCCGAGATGAGAGCGTTGCGCCCTCCCATCGAGTGACCGACCAAGATAAAACTGTCCCATCCGACTTCGCGCATGATGAGTTCTAGATCATCGGCATAATCTTCGGGTGCGTAACCTGTGAGCGGTTTCCAAGATTTTCCATGTCCCCTTTGATCAAAGACGAAAGCAATGTCATCCTGCTGAAGTCCGCTGGCAATGCGCCGCCAATTGAGACCGTAGCCCAAGAGCCCGTGCAAAAAAACGAAGCGGCGAAATTTGGGATTGTGCATGTCATCGGGACCCAACGGTTTTCCCGCGGGCCGAATAAATTGATAATTGAACTGAGCTAGATAGGATGACATAAACAGGCCGATGCAAGTTAAATCAAAACCCGCCCTCCACGCAAGCTGGATTGACGACCGAGCTAAAGACGTTGTCAAAAGACTCCAAAGCCGAGGCTTTAAAGCCTACTTGGTTGGTGGCTGCGTGCGCGATTTACTGGTCGGCATCCACCCCAAAGATTTTGATATCGCCACCTCAGCTCTTCCGAATGAAGTCAAAAAAAATATCCCGGGCAGCTACGTCATTGGTCGCCGCTTCAGGCTTGTCCTTGTCAAACGCGGCTTGGATCAGTTTGAAGTTGCCACCTTTCGCCGCGCAAGCCGCCCCGAGGACTTTACTGAACTCATCGACGAAGATGCACCCGCACCTTCCGGCGATAATTTTTTTGGAACTCCTGAAGAGGACGCCCTTCGCCGTGATTTTACCATCAACGCCATGTTTTACGACCCTGTCAGTGAAGAGCTGATCGACTTTGCGGGTGCGATGAACGATATCAAATCACAAACTTTACGCATGATCGGCGATCCCGCTGAACGCATCAAAGAAGATCCCATCCGCTCGTTACGCGCGATCCGTTTTGCTCACAAATTGGGTTTTCGTATCGAGGCCTCGCTCCGAGAGGCCATCACAAAGCACACCGCTGAAGTCGGAGCTGCGATCCTGCCTCGCCGCCGCGAAGAGTTTTTGAAATTGCTGCGACTCAAAGAACCCTCGCGTGCTTTTTTTGAGCTGTGGGACTTAGGCCTGATCCACACCTGTTTCCCCACGCTGGTTGCCATTTTTGAAGATTCTGAGCGTCTCGAAATTTTTATGCATTATCTGGATCGTATGGACGACTTGGTTTGGAACAAAGATCAAACCGTTGAGCTTTACGTGCCGCTCGTCTTGGCTTTTGCACAGGCGTCAAAAGGCTTGGCTGATTTTGAACAACGCCGTGATCGGTTTTTTAGAGACGAGATCGGCTTGTTTAAATCAGAAGCGACCGAAATTTTGTACGCCTTTGAAACAAAAGACAAACTGCACTCGATTGAGTCGTTTAAAAAACGCGGCAGCCGCCGCCAAGCGGCTTTTTTAAGTCAACCTTCACTGCCACTCGCTTTTCGCGTGGCGACCTTTGAACGCGAACTGGCCCCTGGGGAGTTTTGGTTCTGGCACGACAAACTCAACGCAGACCATTGAGCCCTGGCACCAGCAAGCAGCGAAGTTTAAACTTCGTACCGCAGGTGGCGAACGCAAAAATTAATTTCCGCCACCACCCTCAAATTGTGACGGCACCTCTTCAACGGTCGACGAGGGTGGGTTGACAGGCGAGCCCCAGATACTTCCGATAAAGGGCGGCCGATTGACTTGAGAGGCGCCGACCGCGTAAGGAGGGACGCCTAGGGGCGCGGCCCCATAGTGCCAGTAGAGCGGCCCGGGGCACCCAGAACCTTCACAACGAACTTGCTGTTGGCCATCACAAAGATAAGGGCAAGTCGTCTGATAAAATGTCGGCAACCATGTCCACAGCTCTGAAGGAACTTCGACCTGACAAGAGCCGTGAACGAAGGTTCCGCCCAACTGCCCGTTGTTGCAAACGCGATTTTCAGAGACACAATTTTGTCCGTACGGAACGACGGCCGACGCAAAAGCCAATGTCGATTGAGTGTGTGAAATCGTGGATCCATTAAATTGACAAGACAAGGGCTGCTCCGCTTGGCAACTCAGGCTCGTGGCAGAGCCCGACAAAACACCATTGTCGCAAGTTCGCTTTTGTGGCATGCAGGTCTTACCAAAAGGGACACTCGCCGAGCTGTAAGCCGTGATGTCCCCGCCGTGCTTGATCTGCACACCGTTGAGCGAGCAATCCGCCGGCGCTAACGGTTGGCAAGCTGCCGCCTGGTGGCTTCCAGACAAAACTCCATTTGTACAGGATCGCAACTCCTTCGCGCATGACTGACCAAACGGGACCGAGCTTGAAGCAAAGGCTTCTACGCTCTGGCCATGCTCAATTGATTCAAGACCGAAGACGCAAGTTTTGGCAGGACCAACAACACAGGCTGCGAACTCAGCCGTCCCCGTTAAGCTACCATCTACACAAGTCCTTGTTTGCTTCAGGCACTCAGATCCGAATGGGACTGAGGCTTGGGCGTAACCGTCGATTGTTGAATTGTGGACGACTTTAACACCGTTAAACAAACAGGCTTTCGCCTCGGTAACCTGACAGCTGAGAAAAGTTGCTGAGCCACTTAGAGTTCCGTCATTGCAAGACCGGTTTTCCGACTCGCAGGTCTTTCCGAAAGGGACACTCGCGGCAAAATAGGCCACGACGGCTGCACCATGGGGTGTGACTTGATCGTTTAATCTGCAAGTTTTTGCTGGCAGGATTTGACAACTGCCCGCCTGTCCAGATCCACTGAGAACCCCGTTTTTGCAAACTCTTGTGTCAGCTTGACATGTTTGACCGTAAGCCACTTCGCTGGCTGCATATGCGACAACGGACTCTCCCGAAGCCAACGTTCTCCCGTTAAAAAGACACGACAACTCTTTCTCTGGTTCGCAATTCGCAAAGTCGCCAGAGCCAGAGAGCAGCCCATTCTGACAAGTTCTTTGACTTGAGATGCAGGTTTTTCCAAAAGGAACGCTCGAGCTTAGGAAGGCCGTCACGGATGCGCCCGAAACCACATTCTGTCCATTGAACTGGCAAGCCAAGGGCTGCCCTTTTACACATGAAGCAAAGGCAAATGAGCCCGAAAGCTGACCGTTCAGGCAACTGCGAACTTGCGATTTGCATAGGGCTCCCGGCTCCACATTAGACCGCTCGTAAGCGACGACGGACCCGCCCGACTCAATCGCTTGACCCTGAAAAAGACAGGCCTTGGGACCGGATTCGTTGCAACTGGGAAAACTGTAAGAACCCGACAGCACGCCATCGCGGCAAATCCGCTCTTGAGGCTCGCACTGTTCAGCGCTGGAGTTCATGTAAGCCGTGACTGATTCGCCATCTTGGATCGTGACACCATTAAACAAACATGCTTGAGCAGGTCCAGGCGAACACGTCGCAAAAAGAAACGAACCCGACAAAGAGCCTTTTTCACATGTTCTCTGCTCCTCGCGACAGGCCTGGTTCGCCTGGGCTGACGAATTCAAAAAGGCCGTGACAGATGACCCTTCAGGAACGACGGCACCGTTAAAGAGGCAAGGCGGCACAGTCACAGAGCCGCAATTTGAACCCTCTGTGCAGGAAAGCGAAGAAAGGCTCAGACCCTGCTCATTCATGCTTTCAAATCGGACCGGAGAACAGTTCTGATAAAACAGCGCAGAGCTCAAACCCAAAAAAATGAGTGCAACTTTTAGAAATAGTGAACGGCCAGGTAAAAACCTAAAAAGATTCCCCATGGGATTGATGCTAGCATCTGACCTTGCTTGAAGCCAATCCAATGCCAGAGATTCCCATCCTAAAACAACACCGCCTCAAGACGGGACGTCGTGCCCTGGCCTTTAGCCTAACAAGCCTTGTGCGGCCTGAACAATCGCAGCCGAATCAATTTTATGTTTTTGATAGAGATCAATCGCATTGTAAGAACTTTGGCCAAACTCGCCGTGCACAGCCAACGTGCGAGCTCGCACTTGGTTCTTTCGATCGACCAGTTCGGCAACCAATCGCTGACCAAAGCCACCAATCAACTGATGATCCTCGACGGTCACCATCGCTGAATTTGTTTTTGCGAGAGCGGATTCGATCGCGGCAAAATCCGGATGCGAATGCGCCGACGCGTGCATGACGATGCTGCCAATTTGTTTCTGGGCCAAAATTTGGCTGGCGATCAATGCCTGCGGAACCATGGAGCCCGAAGCCACAAGCAAAATATTTTTTGATTTGAGATCTTCTTTTAAAACTTGGGCTTCACCCAGCTTATAAGTCAAACCGGCTTTAAAGGTTCTCGGAAAACTCTCGCGGCCCAAGAAAAAAACTGTCGTGTCGGGCGTGCGACCCGCGGTCCGATCTTCGGCAAATTTTTCGACGGCTTGAGTAACGAGGGCTTCGGCTTCTTCACTTGAACTGAGGGTGAAGACTTTGAGGTGCGGAATTCCCATTGTCATCGACAAGTAGGTCAGCGACTGATGAGAAGCGCCGTCGGCCGCGTCTTGAAAACCGGTGTGGGAAAAAATGCAGATCATCGGCGCGAGCGAGAGCGAAGCCATCGTTAAAGGCAAAGCTCCTTTGGTCACTCCAAATTGCGCAAAGGTATCAACAACTGGGATGTACCCAACTTTTGAAAATCCAGCGGCCGCCGAGATCATGTTGCTCTCGGCAACACCGACGTCAAAGGAGTCTTTGGGAAACTCTTTACGAAAGCCCGCAACACCTGTTGAACCGGGCAAGTCCGACGTCACAGAGACGACAGGCAAGCCTTTTTTACGGCAGGCGATCAAAGCGTTTGAAACACCAACTTGAACTTTTTCTTCAGGAGCCGCAGGCTGAGCCGCGTTGGCCTTTTGAGCCGTTTCGATTTTTTTGAGTTCTTCGATCCAGCCGGTGTATTCAGCATTCAATGGGCCGCCCTCAAGAATCTCTTCTAAGAACGCCGGAAGTTCAGTGGGGCTTTTCAGCGGAAAACCATGAGCTCCTGAAGAAGACTCGGCCGTCTTCTTGGTGCCGATTCCTTTGATGGTTTTGGCATGGATCGCAATGGGAACAGTCGGATCATTAATGGCGGCTTCGATCGAACTTGAAATGGCGTCAAAACATTTTTGCAAATTATGACCATCTTGTAACTTCACAACTTTCCAGCCCAGTGTCTCGAGAGCCGCAAACGAAGGCGCCATCGAGTAACTGTCCTGATCAATACGGCCGGTGAGCTTGGTGTTGTTATCACTGATGATCAAAACAAAAGGTGCAAGCTTTCCAAGCTTAGCCAGCCCCGGGATGGTGGCCATCGCTTCGCGAGCTTCACCTTCCATGCAAGCGCCATCCGAGATCGCCGTAACCGTGACGCGTTTTGATCCCGCAAAGTGATCGGCCATCGCCAAACCTTGCGATTGCGGAAACGCAGAACCCAAAGGGCCATTTGAAATTTGGACGCCCTTTGGAAACAAGTGCGCCTCCCCGTGACCGGTCAAAACACTTTCGATCGAACGAAATTTCTTGAGGTCCTCAACCTTGAGATCGGCAAAGCCGTAGTTAGCCTTCAAGGCATACAAACCATTTTCGCAATGACCGGCATCGTTCACCAAGTGAAACAGTTCGTGCCAAGCTTTTCCCACCTTGGCTGCTTTCCAGAAAACATAACCATGCAGGGCTGACATCAATTCGGCAAAGGCCGCGGGGCCACCGTAATGCGAAGCGGCTCCGCCCAAGACTGCATTCATATCCATGAGCGAAACGAGGGCTCTTGTTGCCTTGGGATCCGCGACTTTGATGGGCTTGCCTTCAGGCCCTTGGACTTCGACCGAATAGGTCGGATCACGCTGAGGGTTACCGGCCAGTGGGGAGGTCAAGTTGAGAGGATTCATGCGCGCGGACTCCATTCAGAATTGAGCGTCTTTTTAAGTGCCATTCTCCCTGCAGTTTTAAAATGACATTCCGAGAGACTGTTTTTAGTGTCGGGACGCCCTCTTTATCCTTCTCCGGCCAAAGCGAGGTCAAGATGATGCGTGATTTTTACCCCGAAATCTCTCCGTTCAACCAAGGGCGTCTGAAGGTGTCCGACCTGCACGAAATCGCCTATGAAGAAGTCGGCAATCCCAAGGGCCAGCCGGTCGTTTTTCTGCACGGCGGCCCCGGCGGCGGCATCAGCACCGATCACCGGCGTTATTTCGATCCAAAGCATTACCGGGTCGTCCTCTTCGACCAACGCGGCTGCGGTCAAAGCACCCCCTTTGCTGAACTTGAAGGCAACACGACCTGGGATTTGGTCGCCGATATCGAGAAACTCAGAACCCTTCTCGGGATCGACACCTGGATGGTTTTTGGTGGCTCTTGGGGATCCACCCTGGCACTCACGTACGCCATTTCGCACCCTGAGCGAGTCAAAGCCCTTGCGCTTCGCGGGATCTTTTTGTGCCGTCCCTGTGAGATCAAATGGTTTTATCAAGAGGGCGCGAGCCACTTGTTTCCGGATTACTGGCAAGCCTACCGTGATTTAATTCCTGAATCCGAACGCGGTGATTTTGTCAAAGCCTATCATCAACGTCTGACCTCAAAGGATGAAGCCCATCGGCTTGCGGCCGCACGGACCTGGTCGCAGTGGGAAATGGCCACCAGTTATTTACATGTCAAAAAAGAAGCGATTGCTGAGATGCAAGATGCTGCTCGTGCGCTCCCGTTTGCGCGTATCGAGGCGCACTACTTTATCAACAATGCGTTTTTTGAAACCAACAATTGGATTTTAGAAAACATCGACAAGATCCGCCACATTCCCGGTGTGATCGTCCAAGGTCGCTACGATGTCGTGTGCCCGGCAAAAAGCGCTTGGGACCTCCACCAAGCTTGGCCCGAGAGCCATTTGCGCCTCATCGCCGATGCTGGCCACTCGGCGGGCGAACCCGGAATCAAAAGTGCTCTGATCGAAACGATGGATGGATATCGCTCTCTTTAAAAGAGCACCAACAGAAACAGACTCCGCTGCTTTTAGATTCGGTTAATCGAAAATCAAAAAGAGTTTTGATAGATTGTAAGCGCCTTAAAACCCGCTCCCCGTGCGGATTCAACGGCGCCTTCGATCATGAACTCTTATTTTGCAGATCAAAACATTCGACTTTTAAATCTAGTGGCGGTGCGCTTTGATTTCATTCGGGGGTACGAATGAATTCACAAGAATGGGGACAACACACACTGCAAAAACACTTGCGGGCGCTGACCTTAGGGCTCGCGCTGCTCGCAATCAATGTCGGTTGCTCGCAGGCGCCGCGAGGGCCGACGAGTCAAGGCGCTCAAAGCTTGAGTGAGAGCGCAGGTATTATCGGGGGCGAAAGTGTCGAAGCCGATGATCCGATTGCAACAAGCACGGTCGGAGTTATCGACCTCAAAGCCGGCGCTGTGATTTGTACCGGCTCGTTGATTGACAAAAACATTGTCGTGACGGCCGCGCACTGCACGTCTGAAAATCCACTTGAGCGCGGCATTTTGTTTTCACGAAAAATTCCTCAGAACCAGGCCGAAGCGGCACAGATGCAAGCCCGCCGAGTGGTGGCCGGGCGCACCAGCCCCTTGTGGCCCAGACTGAATCCTTCAAAACGCGACAACTGGGGTGACATAGCACTCTTGCGCTTTGTCGGCGATGTTCCCGAGGGATTTAAGCCCGCAAAAATTTTAACCAGGTCCTCAGCGCTCAAAGATGGCGGAGCGGCCTTGATCGCGGGTTTTGGCATCACGAATGGTCGACTCCAAACTCCCACGGATAAACTTCTTAAAACGGAAGTCACTCTTGCGCAGTCGAAGTTCTCGAGCAGCGAGGTTCTTTTTGACCAAACCAAAAAACGCGGGGCCTGCCATGGAGACTCGGGTGGACCGGCATTTGTGAAACTGGGGGAAGAGCTGCTCTTGTTCGGCGTAACCTCGCGCGGATTTCAAGATCCTGGAGACACCTGCGAACGTTTTGCCATTTACACCAACATGATCAGCTATGCGGCATGGATCAAATCTACAATCACGGCGCTTAATCGCGTGACGAAGATCGAAAGAATTCCGCAACCCGCCGGGATGTGAAGCGCGGATTGTCCAAAAAAATCCGGTGCGAGGCTTCGGGAACAATCCCGCAGCGGATGGTGTCAGCTTTAAGATCCGCCAGACCCGTGAGTAAAGCTAAAAATTTGGCATCTCGCTCGCCGGCCAGCCAAAACTGCGGCACAGGCCAAGCTCGCATCGCCTCTCGGTAATCGGGCTGAGCAGCAAGAGAAAAGGTGGTGAGCAATTGCGCCAGGACCACGCGTGAGTACGTTCGCTCTTGACGCTCGGGTTCTTGCACGGAGTCTTTAAAAACACCTTGAGCTTGCCACTCAGTCATCAGGTTAGGCCAGGGTCTTTCAATAAACTTTCGCGACCAGGCTTCGTCCTGCGCGCGTCTTGTCGCCCTTTCTTTGGCAGCCATGGCAGACTCTTGTAAGGTCAAAGATTTCTTTGCCGGGTCTGGCAAACCTGGGTGGGCTGACATCAAAACAAGTTTCGAAAAAAAATCAGGTTTCGAATCCGCCAAGGACAGCAACAGGCGGCCACCCAGTGAGTAGCCAATTGCAAACACGCGAGAGGTGCCGGCCCATTTGTCCAAGTCTTCAAGGGTTGAGCGCGTCCAATCGAGCCAAGTCCCTTCGGGCGCAAACGCGGGGTCTTCACTGACGGCGATGATCTTCACGTCTTCAAACCAAGGCATCTTCTTTTCGGCAAAAGCAGCCTCGAGAGAGGTGAGCCAGGCTTCAAAATCGCCTGCGGTTCCCAAAAAACCCGCGAGCACGACAAGCTTCACAAGGCTCTCCACTCTTGATTAAAAAACTCGGACGATTTTTCTTCAGGAAAGATCTCAATGATCTGATCATGACTCAGTGATGAGGATTTAAAAATGCTCCCATCTTTGCTCGAAAGGTAATTCCATCCCCACATCGCAGCCCAAGGTTCAAAATTAATTTCATGACGGTTCAAAAACAAATCCCGTTTAAACAGCGGCCTAAATATCTGACCGCCAAAATTATTGATAATGCACAAGCGGCGACTTCGAGGGGCTAACGCCCTGGAGATCCAAGGCGCTGACAAATCGTAAAGCGCCGTTAAATCACCAATGAGCGCCCAAGCGGTGGGGCCCACCCCTTGCGACCATCCTAAAAACGACGAGATTTGCCCGTCGATCCCGTTTGCTCCGCGATTGGCCCACACGTTCGGCGCGGGCAGATCCCCGCTCACCAAATCCCATTCGCGAATCGGCAGGCTATTGCCGAGGTAAACATGATCTTCGTGTGAAGCCAGTGCAAAATCACGCACAAGCGCCTGCTCGGACCGTGGATACTTTTGTAACAAAATCAAAAGCCGTTCGAACGTTTCTTGATCACGGTCCAAAAAAGCAAACGACATGGGGTCACGAATCCGCAAATGAGCGAGATTCTCGATTCCCATTAAGTGCGAAACATCGCGGGCCAAGCCCGAAAACTTTTGATTCGAACACGAGCTGACCGGAATTGACGAAAATTTTTCTTCGAGGTCACGCCAGAACCTGAGCGTGGGAACTCCGCCAAGCCTGAGCACGGAGCCGAGTACTTTTGATTGAAAGCCGTGCGGCAAGGTTTTTTCGGCGCAAAGAATTCGGCGCTTCCATGTCTGCGGCTCGAGCGTCAGGGCTGATGGCGCCTCGGGCACAAAGGGGACTTCATTTTGATTCAAAAAATCTTGAACCGATTTTTTTTCGTCTTCGTGTAACGGACCCACGATCACCACTGGTTTGGACAAGGTGAAGGCGTGTAAGTTTTGCTGCGGGTGACGAGAACTCGGTGGGGGTAATTGGTCAGAAGCACGAAGTGATTCTGTCGGCTGAAGCCCGCTCGGCTCTTCAAGGCACAGGTTCAGATGCAGCGGCAGCAGCTGACTCCAACCCGAAATCTCGACTTCGGCGCTTTCGCTCTCGAGATCCAGACACTTTTCCACATAACTGCTAAAAATTCCGACTTGTTCGATGGACTGTGGTGCGCCCGTTCCGCGAAAGCGCGAGGGCCGATCCGCTGAAAGCACCAGCAGTGGTAAGCCTTGGTAAAAGGCCTCGATCACCGCGGGCAAAGCCTCGGCAACGGCGGTTCCTGATGTCATCACAACGGCAACTGGGCGATTCAAAGAACGCATCCGACCGAGCGCAAAGAAAGCCGCGGACCGCTCGTCAAAAAATGGAAAGGTCCGAATGCCTTCGGTGATTTCGAGCTGAGCAATCAAGGGAGCATTGCGGGCGCCCGCACAGATGCAAAACTCGCGAACCCCTGCCGCCAAGACAGCGTTCAAAGTTTTCATCGTCAGTTTTAAGTTGTGCGCGGCCTTGGACTCCATCAAGGCAGACCCAACAACGAAAACAGGGTGCGGCGTTTGACCGCAAGCTCGTGCCACTCCCGCTCAAGTTCAGAGGTGGCGACCAAGCCGCAACCCGACGGCACGCGAGAGCCATTTTCGTCCCACAATATCGAGCGGATCGCCACCAGGGCGAGCGTCTCGTCATTCGAGAGACTGAACAAAATCGGCGCGCCAAAAAGTCCGCGGTCTTTTTGGTCCGGCAATTCACGCAGCCATTGAAATCCGTAGGCCCTGGGAGCTACGCCTAGGGCCGGTGTCGGGTGAAGCAGCCGCACCAACTCGGGATCGCGCTTGGCGCAGCCACTGACTTCAAATTTAGTTTTTAGATGAAACAGTGTGGGCAGCTCAAGAACTTCGGTGTCATGTTTTTTGAGCCAACCCAAAGGCTTCAATCGCGCCATCAAGTCATTGATGACGAGCTCATGCTCGCGCATCTCTTTGGGATCTTTCAGCAAAGGCGTTCGCGTGGCTGCATCTTCTTTGGGCATCGAGCCCGCCAGGGCCATCGTCTGAACAACCATCGATTTGCGGTGAAACAAAACTTCAGGTGTGGCGCCCAACAAACCGCGCCCCTCATGCCAATAGCCGTAGGCATGCAAATCAATCGGAAGCGAAAGCATCTTGAGCATTCCGCCCAAAACATCTTCATTCAAAGGTTTGGCGCTGGATCTGGCCACCGCAATGGGAACAGCTTTTTCGATTTCACCCCGTTGAATTTTGCCTTGAATTATTTGAAAACCGACTTCAAAGGCGGCCTTATCGGGCTCCTGAAAACCGGCTTGAACCCACTGCGTGCCAGTTCCAAGTCCTGGCTCTAGAAACCGAATCAAATCGCCGCGACTAAACTCGCGAACTTCTGTCGCTTGAAAGCTTTTCAGCTCACTCGCAAAGAACTCCTGAAAAGCCAAATGAAAACCCTCAAGTGCGCCGTCAGCAAGAGGCTTCCAGGGACCCCAATACAAACGAAATCTGTCAGGCGACAGTCGGTAAAAAGCGCCTGAATTCAAGAACCTAGCTAAATCAGGGGGGATTTTATCATTTGTGATCGAGCTTGCCATCGTGGCGGACTCCGAGACCGACATAAAAAACTCCCATCTGAAGGTTTCCCTTTACTTGAGATATGCTATAAATCTTTAGCTCCGACTAGCAACTGAAAGTGGGATCGACAAGCATGAAAGACCACGTCCCCTCAATCGAGGTGCATCTGAAATCCGAACTGGCGCCAGCGTCAAGCCCCTTGGCATCAACGACCAAGCCTGTCAGAGTCGGGAATGTCGTGATTGGCGGACCTGCGTTTGCCTTGATTGCCGGCCCTTGCTCCATCGAAAGTCGAGAGCAGTTTTTTGAAACGGCGACGGCAGTCAAAAAATCCGGCGCAGTTCTCCTTCGCGGCGGCATTTGGAAAATGCGCACGAGCTTTCAATCTTTTCAAGGTTTAGGACCTGAGGCCGTAAGCTTCATCCGTGAAGTTTTGGATTACACCGGTTTGCAACTCGTCTCTGAGATTACAGATCCCCGCCAAGTTGAACTTTTGGACCCACTCGTCGGGATGTACCAAGTCGGTGCCCGCAATATGTACAACTATGCCCTTCTCAAAGAGCTCGGCCAAACGCGCAAGCCAGTTTTACTCAAACGCGGTTTCTCCGCTTTGGTTGATGAATGGATCAAAGCGGCCGAGTACATCAGCATGGGCGGCAACGACCAGATCATTCTTTGCGAACGCGGGATCCGAACTTTTGAAACATCGACGCGCAATACTTTTGATCTGAATGCCGTCCTGGTGGCAAAATCTCGAACCAACTTTCCTGTCATCGTGGATCCTTCGCATGCTGTTGGGATTCGCGAGTACGTGCCCAAACTTGCACTCGCCGCGGCCGTGGCCGGTGCCGATGGCTTGATCGTCGAAGTTCACCCGCGTCCAGCCGACGCGTTGTCGGATGGCTTTCAAGCACTGACGATCTTGGATTTCCAAAAACTGTCACATGACCTTGAACGCGTCCTCGGTGCCTTGGACCGAGCAATATTGAAGCCGGTTTAATGCAAATGCAAAAGCAAACCGAAAAACCAACTGTGCAGGCTGAAAAAATCCGCTCGATGTTTGCCAAAGTGGCTTCGCGCTATGATTCGGCCAATCAGGTTCTGTCTTTTGGCGTACATCACTTGTGGCGCAAAAAATTGGTTAAGCTCTCGCGCGCGCAGATCGGCGAAGCGGTTCTGGACTGCGCCACCGGAACTGGTGATTTGGCGATCGAGTTCAAAAAAACAGTGGGCCCTTCTGGTTCAGTGATAGGGACAGATTTTTGCGCCGAGATGCTCACGCCGGCGCCTGGCAAATCCGAAAAACGGGGTCTCGACATTCGATTTGAACAAGCCGATGTCACCGCTTTGCCTTATCAAGATCAGTCCTTTGACGTTGTTAGTATTTCTTTTGGCATCCGCAATGTCGAAAACCCACTGAGAGGTTTGTCAGAAATGGCCCGGGTTCTAAAACCCGGCGGACGCTTGGTGGTGCTTGAGTTTGGTAAAGCAAACCTCCCGGTGTTTTCGCAATTTTATAATTTTTATTCTGAACGTATTCTGCCTAAAATTGGCGGACTGGTAACGGGACAGAAAGAGGCTTACGAGTATTTGCAAAAATCTTCGGCCGCATTTCCTTGCCGCGAAGAGTTTTTGTCTTTGATGGACAAAACGGGGCAGCTCAAAAACATGCGTTACTGGTCTCTCACGGGCGGCATCGCCTACATCTACCTCGGCGAAAAGAAAATTTAAGCGCAAGTTGGTCACTCAGCAAAAAATGAGGACACGCCTCATACGTTTCGCTTTTCTTGTGGGCCCCCTTTACTTCGCAATTGGGGTCTCATTTTAAGACAGGCCTTTGGTCTTGAATTGGTGAAGATTTCGACCGCTCAAGCCGATAAGATCACTAGTGAAAACTCGTTTGCTTTGGCCAATCTTAACAATCTCGGTGCTGGCTCTGGCTGCCTGTGGAAGCAAGAAGGATGAGCCTTCGGTTACGGGTATTGCCACGACGGTGTCGGCCGCAAACTCGACGATCACCGGAACCGGCCCCGTGCTTGCCGATGGCGTTGCCACTTCGACCGTGACCATCACCTTAAAAGATTCTGCCGGTGCGGCTGTTGCGGGCGTCGTTCCGCAGTTTGGTGGCTCCGGCACCGGTAACACGTCGGGCGCTTGTCCAGCGACAGACGCCTCGGGCGTTGCCGTTTGCGTGATCAAATCCACAAAGGCTGAAACAAAAACTCTTTCGATCACCTGGCCCGTCACAAAAGCCGATGGCACCGTTGAATTTTTAGTGGGAGCTCCCGCAAAACTTTGCTTCGTTGTCCAGCCAAGCGGCGGAGTCGCGGGAACGCCTTGGGCCACTCAGCCCCAAGTCGCCGTTGGCGATTCGACTTGTAATTTGATATCAGGTGCAACCGATTCGATCACACTTTCAGTGACCACGGGGACCGGCTCGCTCACCGGAACCGTGACCGCCGCCGCCTCAGGGGGTATCGCGACGTTCTCAGGTCTTGCAATGACCAATGCCCTTGACGCAAAAAGAATCACGGCCTCTGCTGCCGGACTCACTTCCGAGGTTTCAAACACCTTTAACATCACGGCAGCCGCCGCGACCCATCTGGCTTATGTCACTCAACCCTCGGGCGGACTTGCGAGCACCGCTTGGCTTGTTCAACCCATTGTCGAAGCTCGTGACGTCTACGGAAACAAGGACAGCTCAGCTTCAGGAATTGTTTTACTGACACTTTCAACCGGAACGGGTGCCTTAGCGGGGACCTCGTCTCGTGCTCTGGTCAATGGGACGGCCGCGTTTACAGGTCTTTCGATCAACCTCACTGGAGTCGACAAGGTTCTCACCGCAGCAACGAGTGGGCTGACATCTGCGGTCTCATCGACCTTTACGGTACTTCCGGGGCCGGCTGCAAAATTGGCATTCTTAACCCAACCGGGTGGTGGAGCATCGAGCGCGGTCTGGGCAACGCAACCCACGGTTGAAATTCAAGATTCCGCGGGGAACCGAGTTCCCAGCTCGACCGCCGCTGTGACTTTAGATTTAACAACCGGCACGGGCGCGCTCTCTGGCTCCGTCACCGTAAGTGCCGTCGCAGGTCTTGCAACCTTTGCTGGACTGCGGGTGGACCTGACAGGGACAAATAAAGTCTTAGGCGCAACTTCAAGCGGGCTCACCGCTGCGAGCTCGAGCGCGTTTACAATTACTCCTGGCGCGGCCAATAAACTTGGTTTTTCTGTCCAACCCGGTGGCGGAATCGCCGGCGCTTCATGGTTCACGCAGCCCGTTGTTCAAGTTCAAGATGCCGCTGGAAATCTTGTCACCAGCTCGACCTTATCGGTCACCGTCACTTTAACAACTGGAACAGGAGCGTTTGGGGGGACACGCGTCCTCTCGGCCGTCGGCGGCGTTGTCACATACACCAACTTAAACATCAATCTTGCCGGAACAAACAAGATCATCACGGCAACGGGCTCGGGCGTAACAGCCGCTTCATCAAACGCGTTTACGATCACGCACGCTGCCGCCTCAAAACTGGCGTTCACCACTCAGCCCAGCGGTGGCTCCGCCTCTGGTATTTGGGCCACTCAGCCCGTCGTTGAAGTGCAGGACACTTACAACAACCCGGTCTTGAACTCAGGCGTTGTGATCACTGTTGCGAGGTCTGCCGGCACCGGAACTGTCACCGGCACGACATTTATGAATGCGGTGAGCGGGGTTGCCACGTTCACGGATCTTGTGATGACCGTCACAGGTAGCAAAACTTTGATTGCCACGTCACCCGGCTTGACCAGCGCAACATCGTCATCTTTTAACATCACCCCGGCGGCGGCGACGCAGCTCGCCTTTACAACACAACCCGTTGGCGGCACTGCCGGCGGCGCACTGACGCAGCAGCCGGTTGTCGAGGTCCGCGACGCTTCCGGCAACGTTGTGACCACATCTACCGATGCCGTCACGTTAAGCGTTGCGAGTGGCACCGGCACTCTGGGCGGAACCTTGACCGTCAACGCCGCCGGGGGCATCGCCACTTTTAGTGGCGTCACCATGAATTTGATTGGTGTTAAAACCATGCGTGCGTCAGCTGTTGGGTTAACAAATGCAACATCGTCATCCTTCACGATCACAGGTGGTCTCACCTCGGCCAGTTCCAGTGTTGTGGCCTCTCCTTCAAGTTTGTTCGCCAACGGCTCGAACATCTCAACAATCACGGTGACTTTGACAGATGCTGGCGGCAATCCACAGGCGGCAAAAAACGTGACTCTGACTTCGAGCCGTGGAGCTACCGACACCATTACGGGTTCGCCGGCGACAACCGACGCCCTTGGTGTTGCGACCTTTACCGTTGTGTCGAGCACCGTAGGTTCACCCACATTTACGGCTCAATGCACGACCGACTCGGTTGTTCTCTCAACAACCCCGGCCGTGAGTTTTGAAAGTGCTCTCGCAGATGCGACACTAAGCACGTGGTCGATCCGGCCTGTCACACTGGCGGCTGATGGATCCTCGACAGCAACAGTCAATGTGACCGTTAAAAATTCGGCGGGAACGGCGTTGACTGGAAAAAGCGTCACTCTTGTCTCGAGCCGCGGCGGGACCGACACGATCACGACTTCACCCGCCGTCACAGGCGGCTCGGGCCAGGCCAGCTTTACCGTTCGGTCATCAACGCGTGGTGAAGCAAATCTCACCCTCGCCGTCAGCACCGATTCAGTGACCATCACCAACCAAGGCCGACTGATTTTTTATGACGTCGCTCCTTACAGTGATTGGCAAGCCCGCCTCGCGAACTCAAGCACGTCAAAAATGATTCCAGGATCCAATAGTCCCGCCACTTCGACCTGGGTTGATCTTTTTAACTTAGGCCCAAGCAATGGTGTCCTGAATAACTTTTCTTACAATACCACCAGCGGTTGGTGCGGGAGCGGGACAGGCGCCATCACCTCGTGCGCGGTTGGCGCTTACCGACTTGTCCTTGATGGGATAGATGACTATGTCGATTTTGGAACTGGCCTGGGTAGTTTTTCAAGTGCGACTTATGAAACTTGGATCCGGGCGGCCAATCCCGCGCTCAAAGGAAAAGTTATTCTTTCAAATGGCGACACCGCAAACCATGGCCTGGTTCTACGCCAAGCTTGGGACGCCTCTTCAAGAATCGAAATGAACATCGGCAATACCAAATCT
>JBKCUU010000085.1:0-3902 GCA_046318155.1 Bdellovibrio sp.
CGCAGCCAGGGTGACAGCAAGTCAGATGAATGGATCGAAAGGCCCGGTTGTCTGATCATTTTTGTTTACATCAATGGCACCGTTATTCTGATGAATCAGAATAACGGTGCTCTGACGCGCTCGAAGCATGATTCAAACAAGAGTTTAGAGCGCAATGCTACTCGAGCTACAGCCGAAGCTAATCATCACATTTTGGAAATTTTGGGATTTAACAAAATTTCCTGAGATATCTCCGGTATCCCAAATCTTTACTCCATTTTTTCCTACAACAATTCTTCCTTTTAAACCATGCGAGCCCAAAACACCTTGATAGACATCCACATAAATTTCCTTGGTCCCCTCGCCATCCCACTCTTCAGCCTGCTCGACTTTGAAGTTAAATCTGCGAAGAAACTCCGCTGTTTTATTCACAGATCGCACGAGAAGCGCGACGTGGCTTGGTCTGGTGGGTATGCGGCTTTTAACCATTTTCAGCTCCTAGAAATTTTTGAATCTCCTCATAGAATTTCTCGGGATATTCCAGCCAGGGAATATGCCCGCAATTTTCATAAATAGTGACGTGAGCGCTAGGTGCAATCTCAGCAATTCTTTCCGCTTGGGTGACCGGGACAGAATCATTTGCCCCGACGCATAGCCAGGTAGGAGTTTTCAGGGCGCTCAACTTTTCCCAGGAAAACCAACGATGTTGGGCCTCCCAGATCAGCTTGTTGACTTCACGATCTGGCGGGGGGTCTTGAAAATACTCGGTTAAGAAAGCCTCTCTCAAGTTCGGATTAAAAATCCATGCTTTCAATCGGAGATGCATCAGCTCTTTATCTAAAGCCTGCACGCGATTGAAACTTCGCTCGTCGCGAGCTTTATTGCGCTCGCGGCGTAAGTTTTGCCATTCCGCTTTTTCAGAATCGCTTAGGACGGAAATCAGGTGTTCGGATGTGGCGCTTTCCATCCCAGCATCAAGCGGACCCATACTAAGGAGAGCTGCCTTTTTGAATCGGTCAGGATACCGAAGACAGGCATAGAGAGCATACATGGCTCCCCAGGAGTGTCCGACCAGCGCGGCATTGTCTGCTTGAAAATGTTCTTGGACGGCCTTGAGATCGTCGAAGAGATATTCGAGTCCGAATAACTCGGGACTACGCTCGAAGTTGACGGAGCCACCTGTTCCGCGCTGATCGAAGAAGATGCATTGGAAATCTTGGAACAATGGCTCGGCCATTCGCCTCATGTAGTCGTGTGTATCCCCTGGACCGCCATGAAGGAAAATGACGGGACTGCCTCCGCCGACAGAGGAGACGGCAATTTGACCACCAGGGACAGAGATCATCTGTGTAGAGCAAGGCAATCTGCTCATAAAACTTCCTTTGCCATCTCTGCAATCGTATTGTGATGAGCACTCCTGCCCGCCAGAGCCATTTCCAACAAAAAACTGATGGCATTTGCTTCAAATCGAAGACAACTGATTTTTAGATTTCGATTCCATCCACAAGTTCTTTCTTGTCGACGTGCTCAGCGTGGGCGTCGGAGTCGCAGGCTTTGAGCAAGGGCTCATTCCAACGAACCAGCGTTGCTTCGCCAGAGGCGGGATTCCAGTCGATCATGAAGGGGACTTTCTGCTCAGGTTGATCGGACTTTTTCACGACCAGATCAATACGGCTCAAACCTTTTTGTGCCAGATCTGCAAGCCTTAAGCGGAGCAGGTTCAAGTCTTTGTCGCCTGATTTCCATGAGAAGCGGGTGCCTTCTGCGCGAGGAAGATCAGCGATGCCGTCTTTGATCCAGCGGTAAGTATCAGTTGCGGGTCGCTCGTCAGCAATGCGAACTGTGCGAGCAAGGTCAATGCGGGGTGTGTTGCCGCGATCAAATTCGCCGCGAGCGTAAGCGGCCAAAGTCGCCGTCGGTGTTTTTTCTAAGATCTCAACCATTTCAACGCCCGTGATGCAGCGAACCTCAGGCTGATTACAAACGTTGGTCATAAAGCGTTTGAGTGCCTTCCAATACGCGCCCTTGTTCCAAGTCGAGAAGTGGTGACCGATATTCATCGGAGCTCGGTTTCCATAGTAGTTGCGTGAGAACCAGTTGATGTAGGCGCCGTACATTTGCTCTTCAAAGTGAGGGGCCATCGCCGGATTTTCTTTAGGCGCGTTGGCATCGGGTGATTGAGCCGCATAAAAATTGTAATCCATCGACAAAACACCGTGCGACATGCCAGGGACGGGGATCACAGCCATGCGCAAATACCAAAAACCTTGGTTCGATTTTTCGGGCCATTCCGTCGGGCTTTGAGCGACGTCACTGGCATCATAAAGCATCGGGCCCGATGGCTTGCCATCGATCACCCAAGACTTTGTTGCCATGGCTGCCCAGAGGCCCGGGCCGCGCCCTAAGTAAGGAGCACGAAAACCTTTGAGGTGTCCATCCAGCGAGTTTTTCCAGTCTGTGCTGCGAACGCCCGCTGCAGTTTCAGAGATCTTGTTGATTTTAAAAACGTTTGTGACGTATTCGTTAAAGAGATTAAATTCGTAGCGCCACTCGTCCGCGGTCCAAGCCGAACCATTAAAGTGCGCATTGGCGTGACCACTGATTTCCATACCAGCGTCCATACTCTTCTTCATTTCGTTAATTCGAGTCGTCACCTCACTGCGGTCGCCGCCAAAACCGATGTCCGAGCGTCTTCCTGAAGTCCACCGAGGTGGGCGGTAGATGTGATCCGTTGCACCTTCAATTCGGCGCGAAGACGATCCCATCAAAAAATCCACGCCGCTAATAAAGTGAGCAACTTTAGCATTAGTTGCCAAGGCGTGATCACGGGTGGCTTTCCACATGTCGGCATTATAGCCGCCGTCAAAACTGATCATGATGTATTGAGGGGGACGCGCGAGTCTTGTTTGCCCCAAAGCCTGAGCCAAGGGATTCAAGGTTGAAGCAAGGCCTACCGCGAGGGAAAGGATCATTTTGGTTTTCATCGTCACACCTCTCGGGACCTGTTCTGCACCCTTGAGACCACCTCAGATCGAATTTAGTGGCATTTGAGGCCATTTTAAGAGCGCGGGTGACATTTTGGGGTTTACAGATGAAATCAATCCGGGCTCTTGGTAAAACCTGTGTATGATCGCGACGACCCCTGAAGAAGTTCAAAAACTGCGAGAGATCGGACGCATCGTTGCCCGCTGTCTGCAAATGATGAAAGAGTCGGCCAAACCGGGAATGAGTTTGCTGGAACTCGATGCGCTCGCGGCTCAGTTTTTAAATGATTTTGGCGCGCGGTCCGCCCCCATTTTGACCTACGACTTTCCGGGGACAACGTGTTTGAGCATTGCTCCAGTTGTGGCGCACGGAGTCCCCAACTCACAAATCCTTCAAGATGGTGACTTGCTGAACATCGATGTCTCGGCCGAAAAAGAGGGCTACTTCGGCGATACGGGAGGTTCGTTTTATGTGGGGACAACTGATCCCGAAGGCGAGCGCTTGCTCAAGGCCACCAAAGAAGCACTTCAAGAGGCCATGAAGGCCGCCAAAGCAGGGGCCAAGCTCAATAAGATCGGTCAGCGGATCGAAAGCGTGGCCGATCGTTATCGTTATTCGATTATCGAGAATCTTGGGAGCCACGGCGTTGGTAAATCTCTGCACGAAGAGCCAAAGTTCATCGCGGGCTTTTATGATCCCGACGATAAGCGCATCCTTAAAAAAGGACAGGTCATTACGATCGAGCCTTTTCTCTCGACGGCGTCCTGCTTTGTTGACGAGATGCCCGATGGCTGGAGCTTGATGGCGGATGAGGGAGGTTTGTCGGCTCAGTTCGAACACACGCTCGTCATCACCGACTCCTTTCCGCTGATCATGACCGATCCCGCTTAAGAGTCGGACTTTTCGCATCCTTCACCATGTTAAGCATAGTCAAACGT
>JBKCUU010000086.1:0-61253 GCA_046318155.1 Bdellovibrio sp.
ACTCTTATTGTGCTAAAATTAGCACAATTTGTCAAGGGAAGAGCTTGAAAAAAAAGAATTAGCTATAAAAGTCGTTATATCGCAGAAGAAATCAATGGGGCCGATTTCTCAGCCCCATTTTTTTAGGATGCCCTGAATATATCGTCGTCATCGACTTCGGTGTTTTTATAGATATTGATGACCTTTTCAGCCTGGTCTTCGTAGTTCATGTAAGAAGCTTTCATCAAGATCTAGAATCACGATGAGTTTTCCAAGAACTGTCTATTTTCTTCGAGGCCAATTCACCCAAACAAGAAAAACGACGGGAAGTAGACATAGCATACCAATAAAGGTGCCCAGAGAAAGTTCAATTTCTCTGTTGCTGACAAAGTAGACAACGGCGCCACAAACCATTGAGATCAGAAAATTAAACACACCCAGAATTACGATCTCAATTAAAGTCATAGTTATGATCTTCTTCTTAGGAAAAGTTGCGATCAAGAAAGAAATGTCTAGCCCCCACATAACTCTCATTTCAGATGAGCCTTCCTAAAATCAGGTATCGATGGCTATGCTCTCGATTCCAGAAGACTTCTGGCCAGACCGGCCTTTCCTGATCGGTTTTGACGGAGATCTTCGCTTTTAGCCCTCCTCGGCTCATTTTTCTCACTCCGACAGCGATTTTCGATTCCGCAAACTCATGTAATCACGTAATAAATCCCGCTTTTGCATCCGTGCTGCCGAATTTTTCGGCGCGTATTCACCTTGGGGTCTTCAATGAATGCTGTTCAATACCGATCCTACCCCGACATCGTCAAAGCCGAGATCGCGCGTACAAAAAACGTCTACCTTTTCCCTGACCTTAAGATCCCGAGAACCACCGCTCAGTACTGGGTTAAAAAGCAGCGGACTTCGCGACCAGCAACGGTTATTGAGATCGAATCTGTTTATAGAAAGAAGTCGGAATTCTTGGCCAGCGAACTCGCCAAAGAAAAGGCCATGCGGCTTCTTCTCGAAACGGTCAGGAAGGTCTTCCCTTTTGATTTTCGAGTAAAGCAACTCAAGAACAAACACTCGCGGGCGCAAATTATCGCGGCCATTCAGGAGTGCGCGAAGTTTCACAAGCTGGCGCACTGCCTTGATGCCATTGGGCTTTCCAAAAGCGCTTATCGTCGCTGGTCTTCTGAAATCTCCCTCTGCGATAGCGCCAAGAGCCCGTGCGGAAGACGGCGCGCAGCTCAGCTGACCGACGATGAACTCTCGGTGATGAAGAGATTCGTGACGTCGAAGAAGTACGCGCACATCTCGGTCGCATCCCTGCACCTTTTGGCACAGCGAGGGGGCGAACTTTTTTGCTCGGCCGATAGCTGGTACAAATACATCCGCGTCTTTGAATGGAAGAGACCCTGGTTAATGACGAAGAAGGAATCCAAGAAGGTCGGCATTCGCGCGACAAAGCCCAATGAAATCTGGCATATCGATGTCACGGAGGTTGGAATTGGGGCGGGAGTAAAGCTCTATGTTCAAGCCGTGATCGATAACTTCTCGCGCTTCGTGTTGGCGTGGCGGGTGACAGAGGAAATCAACGCGCAAAACACCGTTGAAACCTTAAGCCTTGCGCGTGAGAAGGCCAGCGCTTTACTGAACGCGGAAATGACCTCGAATGTGATGATGGACCCAGGCACTGAAAACAACAACGGCAAGGTTCTTCAGTTCATCACCTCGAAAAACCTGTTGCGCACCCTCGCTCAAGTGGACATCCACTATTCGAACTCGATGGTGGAGGGACTCTTTCATGGCTTTAAGAACAAGTACCTCTACCATCAAAAGGTCAAGGGTATCGAAGACCTGACGAGGAAGACGAATTTCTATTTCCGGCAGCACAATGAAGTTGTTCCACTCGCCGTTCACAAAGGCGGGAGACCACGCGAAGTTTTTCTCTCGGCATGGAATGAAGCTACTCGGCATGAACTTGAAGCCAATAAAGCCAATGCCTTCCTGGCCAGAAAGAAGAAGAACCTCGCTCCACCTTGTTCGACCTGTCCGATCTGAAAAATCTCGCGGTAAATTTCAAAATTGAATTCACTTCCCATGCTTCAAAAAGTTCGGTCACGCGGAAGCTGCGCATTCCGGTTGATGGCGACGGATCTCCAGTAGAAAATCCGCAATTTTCAAACGAAGAATTGCGCGCCTTGCTCTGAACTCGATGCACAAAAACCAAATCTGCCGACGAAAAATTCGGCAGTTCGGGTGCAGAGAAGATCACAGCTAAAGGCGTTACTCATGTTATTTTGTTTACTGTGTTCATGATCGAAGACGACTTCTCATCGGGCCAAAAGACTTTGCGTAAGTGATTGAGGAAATTCAGTAATGCGCTGAACTTAGGACGAAAATTGCGATTTTGCGGAAAACTTTCAAGTGAGAAATTTCCCAAAATCCTTTTAATTTGCGCTGGGATAGATTCCCTCCAGATCGACTCGCTGTACTAAAAAGGACACGCGTTGAGTTGCCTCAAGCTAATGATTCCCTGCTTCTGAGCTTTTGCTGCTCAGGCGATGCCAACCGGGAATCAGTGGCACCCGAGTGGCACCTGAAAGGCACCCAAGTTCGTTATTTTCCGTTATTGATTGTTATTTTTCGCGATGAAGGACTCAGCTAACTCTTTGAAATCACTCGTGTGTAATTTTAATGATTTATCTGAAATGGAAACTTAGAAGGGGGGGTTAGAAATTGGTCGGCGTGGCCGGATTTGAACCGACGACCCCTTGCACCCCAAGCAAGTGCTCTACCAAGCTGAGCCACACGCCGACTTCCTTCGATAAGGAAGCCATCAAGCTACAAAAAAAGGACTCAATTGAAAAGCATTTTTAGTTGGCGCAGATCCAGTAAAAGATCGTCCAAACGGTCATTCATGGTCTCGACGCGCTGATTGAGATGGCTCCAGTCCTTTTCTTTCTTCACAAAAGAACGGACATCCTTAAGAGCAGCACGGGCGCCCTCAATCGAGAAGCGATCACGGTGCAAAAGCTTGCGGATGATATAGGCGTTCTCGACGTCTTTTTTAGTGTAGTAGCGCTGATTGTTGGCGGCTTTTTTAGGCTTCAGTACGTCAAACTCAGACTCCCAGTATCTGAGCACGTACTGCTTCACGCCCAGCATGTCCGCAACTTCACCAATTTTAAAGCCCATCTTGTCGGGGATCGAATTGATCTCTTCAAGCAAAGCCTCGTCGCAAAGAGCAGCAGGCAGAGTCAGGGCACGGCTGTCCGGAAGAACTGAAGGATGCACCATCGGTGAACGCTCAGCGATCACCTTCTCGGCAAACACATCATCCAATGTCATCTCATTCATCGCCCCTCCTGGGTCTTTGTCAGGAACTCAATTACTCTTCGTCCTTACCAACCAAATGTTGATAGTCCTCGCCATTCACCATGGCTTTTAGAACCTGGCTGGGACGAAAGGTGACCACGCGGCGAGCGCTGATTTTAATCTGCTCACCCGTCTGAGGATTGCGTCCAATACGCTCGTTCTTTCCGCGCACGACAAAATTTCCAAAGCCCGAAATCTTCACTTTTTCATTTTTGTGAAGAACACCTTTGAGCGTATCAAAAACAAGCTCAACGAGTTCAGAGGCTTCTTTTTTCGAGAAACCAATTTTGCCATAGACCTTCTCGACAATGTCAGCCTTCGTCATTGTTGATCTCGCGATGTCGTCACCATTTTGGGCCATGTTCACCTCTTGCTCTAACAGGCTAGCAAGTACTTAAAAACAATCAAGTTTATCGAGTCGTTAGGCCCCATTTTTGCCCGAGAGTGTCTAGAATCCCCTTGATAGAGGCTAAAACCAGGTCATCTTGCAGCGTGCCATTTTCATCCTGAAAGCTCAGGCGGAAAGCCACCGATCGCTGACCCACCGGAAGTTTGTCACCAACGTACTGGTCAAACACCTGGACCTGACTCAATTTCGGTCCGCCCGCCTTTTTGATTTCAGCGATCACATCCGCAACAGGCAAGGACTTTGGCATCAGCAAAGCCAAATCACGCTCAATCTTTGGAAACCGAGAAAAATCCGAATACTTTTGCAAGCGCGGCTGTCCCTTGAACAAAGGCTCAAGCTCAATTTCGGCAATCGCCACTTGCGTCCGAACTTTTTCATCATTGAGCAGAACAGGGTGCAGACTTCCTAAGAAGCCCATCTTCGCGCCTTCCTTTTCGAGAAGAGCAAATTGTCCACGGTGCAAAAAGTCTGGCGTCTGACCACGGTCCGAGAGCTGCGAAAACTTAAAGTTCACAATTCCAAAGTGACCCATGACCTCTGCCAATGCGCTCTTAACTTCGAGCACCACCGAATGCGAGGGGTTTGCATTCCACAAGCTGGTTTGAAATCCCCAAGCAATCACGCCCAAGCGCCAATGCTCAGCAAATCCACCCTCTTTGAGCTCAAATGTTTTACCGATCTCGAACAAACGTCCGGCTTCGTTCCCTTGGCGATAATTGTCTAAGCAGTTTTTCCATAAGCTCATCGAAAGCGTTGAGCGCATGACATTGATGTCGTCACTCAAAGGATTCACAAGCTTGATCGGTTTTTCGGAAACGGCCAGGCCTGATGCCGAGAGATGAGAAAAGTTTTTCAGAAATTCACGTTCATTTTTCTCACCGACGAAAGCATAGTTCTGCGCTTCAAAACAACCTTCAGCGCGCATCACGCGTGAAAGCTTTTGCCTTAAACGATAGTTCATATCGTGCGCCGCTGGCTTCTCGCTGGTGAGCGGAAGTTTCTCGGGAATTTTATCGTAGCCATTCAGGCGCGCATACTCCTCGACCAAATCCATTTCGATCTCAAGATCAAACCTGAACGTGGGTGGCATGATTTGATAGCCCCCACCCGTCTGCATTTTCTCGAGCCCACAACCCAAGCGAGTCATGAAAGTCTCAAACAGAGCGGCGTCTGCGGGATAACCTAGGCGCTGCGAAATGGTCTCGAGATTTGTCGTGATCGGCGATTTTCTGACAGGTTTTGGATAAACATCATGCGGCAGCGAGAACGCCGCACCGCCAGCCACCTTTAAAATGAGCTCTGTCGCTCGGTCCATTGCTCGCAGTGTTCCATCGGGATCCACGCCGCGAGTAAAGCGGTAGGCCGAATCTGTTTGAATGCCGTGCAAGCGCGAAGCCTTACGAACCGAAGACGGTTCAAAGTAAGCCGCCTCTAAAAACAAATCCGTCGTTGCGTCTGAAACGCCCGAGTTGAGACCGCCGACAACGCCGGCCATGGCGAGACTGCGCTCACCGTCTTTAATCATGAGCTCTTCGCCCGTGAGCTTCTTCTCAGTTCCGTCGAGCGATTTAAAAATCTCACCTGCTATCGCTTTGGTCACATTAACTTGATTGCCGCGAATTTCTCTCGCATCAAACGCGTGCAAGGGCTGTCCCATTTCCATCATCACGTAATTGGTGACGTCGACAACGTTATTGATCGAATTCAGACCAACTGATTCAAGGCGAACCTTGAGCCACTCAGGGCTAGGGCCGACCTTCACGCCTGAGATGAAACGCCCGCAATACCGAGGGCACGCTTCGGTGTCTTGAACATTCAAACGAACTTGTTCTTTGGTCGAACGTTCGCTCGTTGCAAAATCAGGAATATGAATCTTCAAAGGGCGGTCAAGCAAACACGAGACTTCGCGGGCCAAACCATAATGACTCAGGCAATCCGCACGGTTCGGCGTGACCTTCAGTTCAAACGTCACATCGTCGAGGCCTTTATACTCGGCAAAGGCTTTTCCGATGATGGCCTCGGGAGGCAAGATTTCGATGCCGCCAGATTCTTTGGCTAAACCCAGTTCTTTTAGCGAACACAACATGCCGCCAGAATCAACGCCGCGAACGACCGCTTTTTTGATCGCAAAGTTCCCTGGCAAAACAGCACCGGGCAAAGCCACGATTACGCGATCATTGGCTTTGTGATTTTGCGCTCCGCAAACGATCTGGTGAACAACACCGTCGCCCGTCGTCACCTGGCACAGCGACAACTTGTCGGCATTGGGATGCTTGTCTTTGGTCAGAATCAAACCGACAACGACATTTTGAAAATCTTTGGCTTTGTTCGAAATTTCTTCGACCTCAAGACCCGCAGCCGTGAGCAAATTCCCCAGCGCTTCGGGCTTGGTCATGTAGTCCTTGATCTCGACAAAATCTTGAAGCCACTTCAATGAAATTTTCATAAAGCACCTCCCGTGACGAACTGGCCTAAGAAGCGCAAGTCGTTTTCGGGAAACAAACGAATATCCGTAATGCCATATTTAATAATCGCCATTCGCTCGATCCCGAAACCAAAGGCAAAGCCCTGCCATTTCGAAGTGTCGATGCCCGACTGCTCAAAAACTTTAGGATTCACAAGCCCGCAGCCGCCAATTTCGATCCAGCCCGAATGCTTGCACAGACTGCAACCTTGGCCTTTGCAAATAGGGCAGGTGCAATCCACTTCGGCCGAAGGCTCAGTGAACGGAAAAAAGCTCGGGCGAAAGCGAACCGCGAGGTTGCTTCCGAAAAACTCTTTCACAAAAAAGCTGATGCTCCCTTTCAGGTCCGCCATCGAGACTTTTTCATCAACGCAGATACCTTCGATTTGATGAAAGTGCGGCAAGTGCGAGATGTCGCTATCGCAGCGAAAAACGGCGCCCGTTCCGATCAAACGAAGAGGCGGTTTTTCAGATTGGTAAACGTGCACTTGAATGGGGCTCGTGTGCGTGCGAAGCACGTGCGTCCCATCGACAAAAAAGGTATCTTGCATGTCACGGGCGGGGTGATTTTTAGGAATATTCAACGCTTCAAAATTGTAAAAGTCTGATTCAATGAGCGGACCTTGGCGCAGTGAATAGCCCAAGCGCGATAAGATCGCGACGATTTCGTTCGTCACACTCGACACCGGGTGCTCCGAACCCACTGCACGCGGAGGACCGGGTAAAGTCAGATCCAATTCTTCGCTTTGCATGCGAGCTTCGATCTCTTGGACCTTCAGACCCTCTTCGGCTTTGACGTAGGCCTCTTCGAGTGCTTGCTTCACTTCGTTAACGAGTTTACCGAAACCGGGCTTGTCTTCTTTGGGAAGGGCTGCCATTTCTTTCATAATTTCGGTGACTTGACCGGATTTCCCCCAGTACTCCACCTTCACTTGGTAGAGGGCGGCACTAGTAGCTGACGCCGCGATTTTTTCGAGAGCGTCTTTTTTCAAAGTATCGAGTTTTGATTGCGCGACTTGAGTTTGTGACATAGGTTTCGGATTATCTGACGATTTCGCTAGTGATTTCAAGATGAAAGCCAATATATTTCAATCATGGCGCACAAGAATAGAACCAACATTTCGCCGCTCAAAAGCCACCAGGGAAAAACCCATAAAAAACCCCTCCAGATCTTTAACGCCTTCGAGGCTGAAGACCGACTTCGGGACCTGTTTCAAAACCACGGGATGGGCCACATAACGCCGGATCAGCGCAAGGCGCTTGCGGCCTTTTACGTCCTTTTGATGGAGAACCAAAAAACCGAGAATTTCACCCGCTTGCTGAGCCTTAAAGACGTGGGCATTCGGCACTACGTCGACTGCCTTATTGTTGCGCAGCTGACGACCCTCAAATTCCCGTTGGTGGATGTCGGCACCGGTCCTGGATTTCCGGGCATCCCGCTCAAGATTTTGTTTCCCAATCAAAAAATTATCCTGGCCGAAGGGGTACAAAGACGCGTGGAGTTCTTAAAACAAGTCCGCCAAAGCCTTGCTCTTCCCAACCTTGATATCATCGGCCGTAACATCAACCCTTGGTTCATGTACCCCGTTCAAGGAGTGATCACCCGCGCGGTCGAAGACGTGCGCAACACACTTCAAAATGTCTTGTCGTGCGTTCAAATGGGCGGCCGCGTGTACCTGATGAAGGGTCCCAATGTCGATCCCGAAATCAAAGTGGCCCAGGCAGAAGTGGGAGAATTTTATAAACTCGTTGAAGACCACGCCTATTTACTCCCCCAGACGTCGCATGAGCGCCGGCTTTTGGTTTTTGAAAAAATCAAACACGCGCCTCTTCCCAGCATTGACGATGAGCCCTGGCCGCAAGACGAGCTTTTCGACAATCAAAATTTGAAATTTAAAAAGAGCACGTCATGATCAATATTTCGAGCTCCGTGAACCCTCAGGTTCGCGTTTGGAAATCGCTCTCAACGTCAAAGGGCATCCGCAAAGAGGGTCTCTTCATCCTCTCGGGTGAAAAGCTCATTCGCGAATTTTCTCGCAGCAGACGTGTCGACGTTGTCGCCGAGATCATCAACCAGGATCTTGAGCCCATCACCCAAGCACCGACCTGCTTTATGCTGACCAAAGAGTTGTTCAACGACGTCGATGAGCTCGGAACGCACTTTAATTTGCTCGTCTGCAAAGCCCCCGAAATGGAACCTTGGGACAGCCACTCGTCAGCTGCAGGCCTCGAAGTTTTTTGCCCTTTGGGAGATCCCAAAAATTTAGGTGCGCTTTTACGGTCCGCCGAAGCTTTTGGCGCCAGTAAAGTCGTCTTGCTTGAAGAAGCCGCTCACCCCTTTTTACCGGCGGCGATTAAAGCCTCGGCGGGATCAAGCCTCAATGTCAAATTGCAACGAGGTCCGGCTTTGCGGTCCCTCGAAGGCGAATTTTACGCTCTCGAGCTCGAGGGCACTCCCCTTCCGCTACTCAAATGGCCGGCCCACGTTCGAATACTTGTGGGTGAAGAAGGACCGGGATTAAAAGCACTCGGCCCCAACGCAAAGATCCGCCAGATTTCGATTCCCACAAGGGGAGTCGAGTCGCTCAACGCGACCGTTGCAGCCTCGATCACGATGTTTCACTACCGCCAGCAAAATCAAATTTGAAAACAGGGAATGAGCTTATCACGAAGCTCTAGGCGGGGCGGCACCGCCCAAAAACTTAAAATATACCCGCCATTGCCAGAACCTGTTGGCTTAACAGCCGCGGCACCTTGCCCGCGAAGCCAGTTCATATGACTTTGCACGACCCCGCCGGTGAGTCCCCACGCGGTGAATGCGTTGGCCGCGAGTGTAAATGCTTTCTCGAGCAAAACTTCGCCTTCGGCTCGAGGGAGCTGAAGCGCATTTTCGCACATCTGGACGGCTTCTGCCATTTGTGCATCAAGCATTTGGCCTTTGGCGGCGTCCTCTGCGATTAACTTTTTGACCCGGTTCACACACTCAACAGTCATCCCACGTTGGCCCGAGTACGAGACGTAGAGTCCCGGTGTCCATTTGCGAGCTGGCAAAACTTGGGGAGCTTGTCCGCGCACAAATCGCAAAGGCTTGCCCGAGATCGCAACCGCAATATCGACACCAGAAGATTCTCCGTGAAAGAGATTTTCAAGCGTGCGTGAGAATTCAGCCACTTCATCGCTTGAAATAACCGAAAGATGAGCAAACCAACGAGACATCGCCACGCAAAGCGCCGCGCTCGCCCCCAAGCCCGCTCCGACCGGAATTTGACTGGTTAACTTGACCTGTCCACCAAAGATGGAACGTGGCACTTTTTTAAGTTCACAGGCCTTTTCGAGAACGCCCCAAAACAAGATCTGCAATTCTTCGCCATGTTGACCGGCCAATTCAAGATGCAGCTGCCCGTCCGCACTTGCGGGCAAGAAATCGAGCGAGAGAACGCGCGACTCGAGCGGAAACACAAGTGCCGGACTTCCCCGCAGGACCGAATGTTCCCCTGCCAGAATCCATTTCCCGGTGGTTTCCGAGCGAAAAGAATTCACGTGTCTTGCTTTCCGTGCAGACTGGCTTCGGATGAAAAACACGAATACTTCGGATGAAAAAATGAATGAAGTTTCTTTTGCAGCTCGGTTTGATTCTCGCGAAAGAGCAAATGCACATTGGCGCCCGCATCCATTGTCACGATCGGGCCGTCTTTTTCAGCGTCCCAAACTTCGCGGACGGTTTTTAAGACTTCGATCGTGCCGGACTCGAAGTAGCCAAACGCGGGTTTCGACGTTTCAAACAAAGCATGCATGTCTTGAAATTCAGACCAGCAGATCTGATAAGCCTGTGCCCAATCTTGTTCTTTAAACGCGATCAACAATTCGGCCAAGCGAGCCTCCGCGCGCTCGGGACGGCCGTTAAAAAGTGGGCTCGTGATGACTCGGCGGTGAGCCTCACTCGACGACACTTTCTTTTTAGCCGAGGTCACCATGACAACACTGTGACGCAAATTGTGAATCGGCAAATCCATCGGACGAACACCCACGGGTGTCCACAAAGCCCAAGGACCAAAAAAAGAACGGCAGCTTGAGCCCGACCCCTTGCGAGAAAATTCGGCCAGTTCAAAACGCGTGGGTGTTTCGCGCCCAAGCTCAAGGGCCATTTCAGAGGCGCCCAGCGTGAGTGCCGCAAAGCTTGAAGCACTGCTGGCAAGCCCGCAGTCACTGGGAAAGTTGTTGGCCGAACGAACCACGTAAGAGCCCTTAAGGCCCAGATCTTTTTTTAGGGTTTGAAAATGCTTAAGAAAACGGTGCCTGCCCTTTTCGCTCATCTCGAAAGGCGCAAAGTCGCCTCGAACTAAAGGCTGCCAATCATCATGGCCCTCTTGATCGTCCGCCTTTTCGATTTCGACAAAAGTACGCAGCTGATCAAGCGTGAATGAGAAGGAGCTATTGGTGGGGCGATTGCTACCGGTGTCGATCTTTCCCATGTACTTAATCAGGGCGATATTGGCGGGGGCGCTGACTTCGATTTTCACAGTTGAGCCTCCAAGACGCGAGCCGAACGGACAAATAGACCTTCAGACAAATTCTGATGGGTCGCGATGATTTGATACTTACGAGACAAAAGTGCAAGAACGCGGTCGATGTCCTTGGTGTCAACCAACGCACAGATCACATCGGCACCGAGCGCACCACAACCCTTCGCCGCACGGATCGAGGGAGCTTTCGTGATTTCATCTAAAATTTTGGTCGTCGTCGGGGCTTCAAAGCCCAAGGATTGAAGCGTGAGGCGAATCTGACGAACGGCGTGGACAAAGTTTTGCTCGTGCTTGATGCGGTATGCTTGCAAGGCCTGGCGCGTGACGTTTTCGAGACCCGAAGCATCCCAATCGCCAAGTGTCTTTAAATGCTCATGAGTGGGAACCTTTTGTCCGGTCGAAATCAAAACAAACCCCAGATCGGCAAAACCCCAAGAGGTGGTCTCGAGTCGCCCTTGCGATCTTTCAAAAAGAGTGACACTGCCTTTTGCCTGCGCCACCAAATCGGCCCCACTCGGCTGAACGCCTTCTTGCGAAGCCAGTTCTCGGTACAGCTGCAGTAAATCCGACAGGTCGGATTCGAGTTGAGCCTCGGCCGCAAGCGATTGGCTGGCTTTGATGGCCGAATACAAGAGCAAAAACTCAGCGCCGCTTCCACCCAGCCCGCCTTGAGCCGAGGGATTCTTAAACTCGGCGGCCCAATCTTTGGTCACGGCTGAAAACTTCGCCCACAATTTTCCCGCCGGTGACTGCGGATGAAACGGACTCAGGCCATTTCCTTGGCGGAGATGCAGCTCGAAGCGAGGTTCGGTCGCCAGAGTGAGGCAGGGACCTCCCCCTAAAACTAAGTATTCACCAAGCAAAAATGTCTTTGAAGGGCAGGATAAGATCATTGGATATCCTAAATGTGATTTTGACGGGTCGCTTGCGTCCGCAAATCTTTGAGAACATCAATGGCGTTCGTGAGCGAAATTCGTTTTTTTAAAGCTAAAATCTCTTCGAGCTTTTTGACCATGTAAGGCATTTCAACTTCTTCGGCGCCGGCGCCGAGAGACAGATTTTTGATATGAAGGCGCATATGACCTTCAATAATTCCAACCGTTGTCAGCGCTCGCAAGGCACCTAAGTTTTGCACCAGACCAACGGCGGCCATGATACGAGCAAGTTTAGCCGCATTGGGGCTTCCCATCATGCGCAAACCCATATTCGCTGTGGGGTGCAGAGCTGTGACGCCGCCGACGGTGCCGACAATGACGGGAGCTAGAAAGGTCCCGACAAGCGCGGTCCCTTCGCGCTTCCACTCCGTGATTGAACGGTACTGTCCGTCTCTGGCCGCAAAGGCATGAACGCCCGCTTCAACGGCGCGCCAGTCATTGCCGGTCGCGATCAGAATCGGATCGATTCCGTTGAGCACGCCTTTGTTGTTGGTCGACGCGCGGTAAGGATCAAGTTTTGAAAAGAGCGACGCTTCTTCGATTTTTTCGGCTAAATCGGGATCGATATTTTCGATTCGAACGGTGGCCTTCGTGAGCTTGGTATCAACCAAGTTCGACAAAATGCACATCGTGACCTTTTCACCGGTCAAATCTTCGATGGGTTGCTTCAAAAACTCACAGACTTGATTCATGACATTGGCGCCCATCGCATCCATGGCGTTCATGTGCACGTGAATGACGGCCATGACCTGCCCGTCTTCACGAGACAAGGCTCGGATTTCAATCTTCGTGACACCGCCGCCCCGGCGAACCATGCCGAACGCGACCTCTTGATTGGCCAGATCGATGAACTCTTTATTTTTTGCCGCCAAGAGCGACGCAAACTTCGTGAAGTCTTTTACTTTTGCGAGCTGAATTTGCCCTAGGATATCTTGTCCTAAAGACTCGGTCGTAATGGAGCCGTTTTCGCGAACCCATTTTGCCGTTTTGCTCGCGGCGGCCACGATCGATGTTTCTTCGACGGCCATGGGGATCATAAAATCCTCGCCGTCTATTCTAAAGTTGGTCGCAACACCAAGTGGAACTTGAAAGTAGCCGATGACGTTTTCGATAAATTTCTCGCCAAGGGCGGTGTCTTGCAAGCCGCCCGCGCGCAAATAATCAGCGTCGTCTTTGACCAAGACTTTCATTTGTTGCAAACGCTTGAGGCGGTCTTCACGCGAGAGTTTTGAAAAACCTTGAAAATATTCAGACCAATCTCTTTGCGCTTTTTCATTTCGTAAAACCAAAGAGGCGGTGGATGCGTTCTGAGAGTTTTTATTTAAGTCCATCTCCAAGGTCTCCTTTCTCGAAGCTCCTGCACTGTTTTTGAGCCCGTGCAGAACAAGGCAATTTTAAGTTCGAACTCGAACTGCTCCATCAAACAATCGAGCTTGGAGTCAGAGTCTAATGCAGCTTTCAAAAGAGGTTGAGCAAAACCGACTTTTTCAGCCCCGATTGCAAAAAGTTTAGCTGCATCGAGTCCACTTCGTACACCACCCGAAGCCCAAAGTTGATAACTAACAAGACTCAATTTTCCCTCGAGCAAAGACTCGACCGTCGAGAGCCCCCAGTGGGCAAAAGTCTGAGCGGCTTTGGCTTGGGGACTTAATTCTTTGGAGCGCCGACCTTCAAGTCGACCCCAGTGCGTCCCGCCTAAACCCGCGACATCCACGGCTTTCACGCCGGTGTCTTGCAAACGCCTAAAAGTTGAAGACGAGATTCCGCAGCCCACTTCTTTGACGATGACCGGGACCGAGAGCTCTCGGCAAAGCTCGGTCAACTTGGCAAAACCATTTTTAAATTGCGGGGTTCCCTCAGGCTGCAAACATTCTTGAAGAGAATTGAGATGCACAAAAAGTGCGCGCGCACTTAAGTTATCCACAAGAGTCTGGATATCTCTGACAGATGATGTAATAACCTGAGCAATTCCAATGTTGCCAAACAAAAGCGTGTTTGGAGCATTTTCTCGAATGAATTTCCATTCTTGCGCAGCTTTTGGATCCGTTAGCTCACGGCGCTGTGATCCAACACCCATAGCCCAGCCCCGCTTTTCGGCAGCCAGAGCGAATCTTAAGTTCAGATTGAGAGCATCGACATGACCTGCGGTCATCGACGAAATAAAAAAGGGAACCGAAACCTCGGTGCCCCAATAAGAATCTTTGAGTTGTATCTCTTTGAAATCAAGATCTGGCAGAGCTTCGTGAACCAACTTAATCTGCTCAAGTCCCGACGCACCTATCGCTTGCACTGGCTCTTCGAGCGCAAGACGAATGTGATCTTGTTTACGGGATTCGAATTGGTCCAAGGACTCTGGAGTGTCTTTCATCCTAAAAATCCAAGGCCCCAACGAAGAGGCCAAGCTGTAATCAGAACGATTAAGCCAGAGCGTGCTTGCACAATGCTGCGAAAGCCGCTGTGTCTGTAATTGCGAGATCCGCCAAGATTTTGCGATTCACGTCGATTTCGGCTTTGATTAAACCACCGATCAAACGAGAGTAGGTCGTTCCATTCAAACGAGCACCCGCATTGATACGTTGATTCCAAAGAGCACGAATTTCCCGTTTTTTCGTTTTACGATCGCGGTACTGATATTTCAGTGCGCGATCGTTCTTTTCAACGGCGTGAATGTAAGCACGGCTACCTGCTGAGCGATAACCTTTGGCTCGTTTGAGAACTTTTTTGTGACGACGACGATTGGTAAATCCACCTTTAACGCGCATGACTTTACTCCCTTAGAATACGAGCTGACGCTTCACTTGAAGCATATTGGCATCATCAACGTAAACCATGTCACCCAAATGACGCTTTGTTTTGGATTTCATGTGTGAGTTCAAGTGGCGCATACCCACCTGCTTGCGTTTCACTTTTCCGCTCGCAGTTCTCTTGAAGCGCTTTTTCGCTCCCGAGTGCGTTTTCATCTTTGGCATTGTTCCATCCTTCTAGTCGCGGCGTTCATCGAAAATCGACGACTCTTTATGGGCCGTTACCAGGTCAATTGATCGTTCCCCAAGGGGGTTTGATTCAAGACTCAGCAAGTTACTTAAACGACCCCGGGTTGGCAACACAAAAAACGGGCTTTCGGAAGCCACCAAACCGGCGCTGAAACAGGCCCATGGGTCGGTCCTCACCGCCTAAACTTGAGCTGGAAACCAAAAAAAAGGGACTTTGCAGTCCCCTTTTCGAGTTCAATTTGAGTGCAGAAGCAGACCTTACTCGGCGTCGTCTTCGCCTGGGGCCTCTTCGTGGGCGGCATCGGCCTCTTCACGTGATGAGACATTCACAGGTTTGGGATGAGCCTTGAGGTACTCTTTTACCTTCATGGGATCTGGAGCCACGATGCAGAAGAGCTGACGGCCTTCCATTTTAGGAGGGACCTCCGTCATGCCGACGTCCTGAAGGCTTTCGGTCACCTTCTTGAGATTCTGAAATCCCACTTCTTGGTGGGCCATTTCGCGTCCCGAGAACCGAAGATTGACCTTCACTTTGTCACCATCAAGCAAGAACCTGCGCGCATGACGAAGTTTAACGTCAATATCGTGCTGATCCGTGCGGGGGCGGAGCTGGATCTCTTTGGTTTGAACGATGATCTGTTTTTTACGGGTGGCCGCGGCCTTCTTCTTATTTTCGTACTTCCACTTACCGTAATCCATGATTTTGCAGGTGGGAGGAGACGCATTGGGCACGATCTCGATCAAATCAAGATTGCGCTCTTCAGCCATGCGCAGGCCTTCTTGGGGTGTCATCACGCCGAGCATTTGTCCCGCTTCGTCGATCACGCGAACCTGTTGGGCTCGGATCTCACGGTTGACGCGCAAGCCGTCTTTATCCTTCTTGCGAAATTCATCTCTGCCTCGTCCGCCTACAAAAGGCTTTCGTTCAAAAGGGCCGCTAATGGGAGACCTCCTAGGTCATCACGTGTCCCTCGCGGGACACTTTTTAAGTTAAGCCTTTGCAGGGCTTTGGGCTGACTTGGCTCCTTCGGAACCAAGGGGACCGGGATGTAAACTCCGGCCCTCTATGTCTTGTAAAATCATTTTCATCATTTCGTCCAGTCCAATATTGTTGATCATGGTTCCGTTTCGCAAACGAATTGAAACCTGGCCGTTTTCGGCCTCTTTATCCCCCACAATAATCATATAGGGGACCTTCATCATCTGCGCTTCGCGGATTTTGAAGTTCAATTTCTCGTTACGGCGGTCAAATTCAACCCGAACCTTGGCGCCGGCCAGATTCTTCACCAATTCGTCACAAAAGACGCTCACCCGGTCGGTCACGTTCAAGATCATGACCTGAGTGGGCGCCAGAAACGTCGGGAGGTGCCCAGCGGTATGTTCGAGGTAAACCCCGATAAAACGCTCGAGGCTACCCAAGATCGCTCGGTGGAGCATCACAGGCTTATGCTCTTGATTGTCTTCGCCGGTGTACTTCAGGTCAAAAACCAAAGGCATATTAAAATCCACCTGCAAAGTTCCCAGCTGCCAAGGACGGTTCAGGGCGTCGACAAACATAATGTCGAGTTTAGGGCCATAAAAGGCACCGTCGCCGGCGTTGATCTCGTAAGGTAGATCCAAAGACTTGAGCGCGTTTTCGAGGGCGCCTTCAGCTTTGTCCCAGATCTCGTTAGAACCCAGCCGCTTTTCGGGGCGCGTGCTGAAGAAGATCTTGTAGTTGTTCATGCCCAAAATCGAGTACACGCGGTTCAAAAGCTGCATAAAGCTTTTGATCTCGGCCTGGACTTGCTCGAGGGTACAAAAAATATGAGCGTCATCTTGGCAAAAAGTCCGGACGCGAGTCAGCCCATGCATCGCCCCGGCCCGCTCGTAGCGGTGCAAGCGGCCAAAGTCGGCCATGCGGTAGGGGAGCTCTCGGTACGAGTGCTTCTCGGCGCCAAACATTAAGCAGTGCGAGGGGCAGTTCATCGGCTTGGCCGAAAAATCTCGCTCGTCGACTTTCATGAAGTACATATTCTCTTTGTAGTTTTCATAATGACCCGAGGTCTTAAAAAGCTCGACGTCAAAGATTTGCGGCGTGATGACCTCTTGGTAGTGGTTCTCACGGTACATATCGCGCATCAAGCGCTGAAGTTCATTGTAAATGGTGGCGCCTTTGCCTGTGAAGAAGGGCGACCCGGGTGAGAGCGGGTGAAACTGAAACAGTCCCAGCTCTTTGCCAAGCTTCCGGTGATCGCGTTTTTTTGCTTCTTCGAGATTGTGCAAATGCTGTTCAAGCTCCTTCGAGTCGCGAAAGGCGGTTGCGTACACGCGCTGAAGCATGGGGTTCTTTTCGTCCCCGCGCCAGTAAGCTCCGGCAACGGACAAGAGCTTGAAGGCTTTAATTTGGCCCGTTCGCTGGACGTGAGGGCCACGGCACAAATCGAACCAAGTCCCTTGATAATAAATTGAAACGTCGCTCTCGCCTTTATCGCCCAAATTTTTAATGAGCTCGACCTTAAAGCGTTCTTTCATTTTTTCAAAAGTTTGCACGGCTTTCTCAACAGGCCACACTTCTTTGAGCAGCGGTTGATCCGAGTCGACGATCTTCTTCATCTCTTTTTCGATCGCGGCAAAATCTTCTTCAGTAAAATGGCGGGGCGAATCGAAGTCGTAATAAAAACCATTGTCGATCACGGGACCGATCGTCACCTTCACATCAGGCCACAGATGCTGAACGGCTTGCGCCATCACGTGAGCCGCTGAGTGACGGATCACTTCGTTGGCGTCAGGGCTTTTGGTTGTGACAAGTTCGATTTTTGTTCCGTTTTTGAGTGGCAGGCGAAGATCTTGGATTTCTTTGGACCCATTGATCTTAACGCCAAGGGTATCTTGCGCCAGCCGCGAGCCAATACTTTGCGCGACCTCCAGGGCCGAGGGCTCGTGGTCAAAAACTTTAGTGGAGTTGTCCGGGAGTAAAATTTTGATTTCAGGCATCATCTTTAAGCACCGATTTTTTTTGGATTCATGGTTGTCATGAAAGAGTTGATGAACAAAAACGCATGGGCATTAGAAAACGAACACTTGTGAACCCTCACGGGTTCGAATCAAACGCGTACCCATGGTCATTGCAACCCGAGACGTCGTATTCATTGTCGTTAACAAGCCCTGCTTCATCATGATGGGCAGTATCGGGCGGCAGGCCTGCAATTTCAAGTTTTTCTATTTTGGGCCGCCTATAAAAGGGGCTTATGAACGACCCGGTGGCGGTGCCGGGGACATGATGCCGACGCAGCCGGGGACTTGACCGAGACCAACGGTGCTGGTACCAGCACCGCCGCCGCCCAGCTCACGGGGTGTTGTGAGCTTGCACGAGAGCCCCTTCGAAGTTAATTCAGAGCTTTTTCAAGGTTCTGAGAGATCAAAGCAAGAAAGTCCTCGGTGTGCATGTAGTCCTTTTCTGACAATTTGTTGCCATGGATGCAAACGGCCAAATCTTTGGTCATTTTGCCAGCCTCAACAGTTTGAACGCAGACTTTTTCAAGCGTTTGTGCAAAGCGGATGAGTTCGGGGTTGTTGTCCAATTTGCCGCGGAACTCGAGACCACGGGTCCAAGCAAAGATCGAGGCAATCGGATTGGTCGAGGTCTTTTGACCTTTTTGGTGCATACGGTAGTGGCGAGTCACGGTCCCGTGAGCGGCCTCGGCCTCCATGGTTTTACCATCGGGAGTGATCAAGACAGACGTCATCATGCCTAAAGAACCAAAGCCTTGCGCCACGGTATCAGATTGAACATCGCCATCGTAGTTTTTGCAGGCCCAAACAAATTCACCGTGCATCTTGAGGCACGAAGCGACCATGTCGTCGATCAAGCGGTGTTCGTAAGTGATTTTAGCGGCCTCGAATTTGGCTTTGTACTCTTTTTCGTAAAGCTCTTCGAAGATGTCCTTAAAAAAACCATCGTACTGCTTCAAGATGGTGTTTTTCGACGAGAAGTACAAAGGCCAGCCCTTCATCAGGGCGTAGTTAAAGCATGAGCGCGCAAAGCCTTCGATCGATTTATGGGTGTTGTACATGCCCATGGCGATGCCGTCGCCGTCAAATTCAAAGATGTCCCAGGTTTGCTCTTGGCCGCCACCTGCGGGGGTGAACGTCATTTTGAGCTTTCCTTTGCCTTTGATTTTGACGTCGGTCGCTCGGTACTGATCACCAAATGCGTGACGTCCGATCACGATCGGATGAGTCCAGTTGGGGACCAAACGCGGAACGTTTTTGCAGATGATCGGCTCGCGAAACACGGTGCCGTCCAAGATGTTGCGGATCGTGCCATTGGGCGATTTCCACATTTTTTTGAGGTTGAATTCTTTGACGCGAGCTTCGTCAGGCGTGATCGTCGCGCACTTGATCCCGACATTGTACTTTTTGATCGCTTCAGCGGCTTCGACGGTGACCTTGTCTTCAGTTTTGTCTCTGTTTTCAACACCCAAGTCGAAGTACTTAATGTCGAGCTCGAGGTAAGGCAGGATGAGTTTTTGTTTGATGAAAGACCAAATAATTCGGGTCATCTCATCGCCATCAAGGTCCACCACAGGGTTTGCCACTTTGATTTTTTTCATAGGTCCTATCTTTCTTGAGTCTCGGGTGTTGCCAGCACGCGTGCACAGTTTGAAGCGGATATCATCGGCAGAATCAGAGGGAGAAGCAAGCGATGAAGCCTTCGGTCAGGGATCAAAGGCCACTGTAGGCTCCTGAGTGGGATAAAAAAGAGAGGATCGCCCCTCTCTTTTTTTGCGCTGAGTCCCGAAATGTGAGCGGTGCGCTTAGTAGGTGACGTGGTGGTTGAGGGCTTCTTCGAGGCGGGGGTCTTTGATGGCGACGGTTGAGTGCTTTTGGAAAAAACGCATCATTGTCAGCAAGAAGATCCCCAAGAAACCAACCAAGAGTCCAATTTCCCAAACACCCAACGTAAAATGATTCTGGTTGAAGTTGGGGTACACCATCCAGTGAACGTCGATGTACTGCATGACCAAAACCAAAATGCACACCATCAACAGGTGCTTCTCATTGCGCTTCCATGCTCGGGGGAGCAAGGCCAAGAACGGGACCACAAACTTAAAGATTAACAAAGCCATCGAGATTCCCATCCAGCCGTTTTGCGCGCGCATCAGATAGTACTCAGTCTCTTCAGGAATATTTGCGTACCAGATCAACATAAACTGCGAGAACGCAATGTAAGCCCAAAAGATCGTAAAACCCTTGAGGTACTTGGCCACATCGTGAATATGCTCAACGCTGTAATAACCTTGGATGTAGCCGTACTTTTTCATGTACATCAAAATAAGGATGAAGAATGCGAGCGAGGATTGAAACATCCCGGCAAAGCAATAGATCCCAAAGATCGTGCTGTACCAGGTGGGCAAAAGCGACATGAGCAAATCAACGCTAAAAAGCGAGAAGCTCAAGGCAAAGAAGACCATGCAACCCACCGACAGCGCCACGTTTTTGTGCGTCAGAGAGTGATCACCGCTGGAGTCTTGTTTCAGAGAGTTGCCCACGATCATGCGTCCAAAAATCAGCATCCCGATACCGAAGATTAAAAGGCGAACGATGAGAAAGCCTGTATTCAAGTAAGCGGTCTTTCCCTTCAGCAAGTAGCTGGCGGCAACGGCGTCGGCGTCCGTCCAAATATAAAGTCGCGAGAGACCAAAAACCAACACCAAGCTACCGACCAGAATAACAGGAAAGAAGGCCGTCATACCCTCGGCGATCCGGCGGATCGAAGTACTCCATCCGGCTTTGGCGATGTGGTTGATCATGATCCAGAACATCCCACCCAAGCTCAAGCAGCTGACATAAAAGAAAGCGGTGAGGTAAGCGGGCCAAACACGATCTGGGGCCATCAACAATCCCACGCCAAAGGCCAGTACACCGATCACCGTCATAACGACGGCGACGATCTTGAGCGTTTGCGAAGGAACAAATTTTTTAACAACAAGTTCAGCGTGAGAATGTGCAGCCATGGTTCACCCTATTTAGCTTCTTTTTGAAGATGTCGAATGTAATTGACGACCTGCCAACGGTACGCCTGAGGAATATGAGACGCATACGGCCCCATCGTCCCCTGCCCCATCGTGATTACATGATAAATATTGGCGTCGTTCCAACTGAGGATTTTTTCAGACAACAACGACGGAATCGGGAGCGGGTACTTCGCTTTGATCGATCCATCACCTTTGCCTGTTTGGCCATGACAAACCATGCAGTTTGTATTGTAGAACTTTTGTCCCACCATCAAGGTCTCGGGATCCATTTTGCCGGCCAAAGGATTTTTGTTCTCTTTGATTGCGGCATTGATGTCGGTCGCATACTTGTAAGGAACGAAACCGATGGGCTGCGTGTGTTCGGGCGGTGTCAAATTCGAGTTGCCGTCTTTGAACCAATCATCATATTTCTGACCCTTAACCGCTGGCTGGTCCATCATGTCTTGGATCAGCTCGACGTTGGGTTCATTGCCTCGAGGTCCGCAAGAGACCACCACAAGAGCCATCATCAAAAGAGGAAGTGCTGATTTCATCCTAAAACTCCGCCTTCTTGATTTCAGCGGCGCCAAGCGACCGGTACATCTCAGAGATGCGGCCCTCGTCGTAACCGGTATCATTTGAAGGGATAAACAACGCAAACTTGTTGCACGTCAAATCGGGATCAATCACCGGGGGATTGACCTTGGGCAATCCACACGCAAAGAACAAAGCGCCGACCGACGATAAAGCGGCAAACAGAATCGTGAGCTCAAACATAATCGGAACAAACGCAGGCAGCGAGAAAAACGGCTTACCACCGACATTAATCGCCCAGCTCACGGCCGAAGTCCACCAAGTGAACAAGGTGCCCAGAGCTAATCCGGTCACACCCATCGTAAAAGCCACATAAGGAATCCAAGAACGCTTCAGGCCAGCCGCCTCTTCCATTCCGTGAATGGGGTAAGGAGAGATGGCTTCAAATTTTTTAAATCCAGCTTCACGCACTTTGCGAGTCGCTTCGACCAACTGGTGTTCGTCGTGAAAAATCGCCGCTATCCCTGATTGATACTTAGCCATGGTGACCTCCAGGACCTTGATGCGCCTGTTTTTTCTCTTTACCGACATTCAAAACAGGTTTGATTTCGGCGATTGCAATGGCGGGGAACAAACGGAGGTACAACAAGAACAAGGTCAGGAACATACCAAACGAACCGACCAAGATCGCCGTGTCCCAAGCACTCCAAGCGTACATGCCCCAGTTCGCGGGCAAGAAATCGCGGTGAAGCGAAGTTACCGTGATGACGAAGCGCTCGAACCACATGCCGATATTGACGAAGATCGAAACCACGAACATGACAGGGATTGAGCGGCGAAACTTCTTAAACCAGAACAATTGCGGAATGACGACGTTACAGCAGATCATGACCCAGTACGACCAGGCGTAAGGACCCATCGCGCGGTTGATGAACGCAAATTTCTCGTACACGTTACCAGAGTACCAAGCGATAAAGAACTCAGAACCGTAGGCGTATCCAACCATCATCCCCGTGGTCATGATGATTTTGTTCATCACTTCCATATGGTCAAGCGTCACGTAGTCTTTAAATTGAGGATAACCGATGCGAACCAACGTCATCAGCGTCACAACCATCCCGAAGCCCGAGAAGATCGCGCCCGCAACAAAGTACGGCGGAAAAATCGTCGTGTGCCAACCAGGAACGTTTGAAACCGCGAAGTCGAACGAGACTATCGTGTGAACCGACAAAACGAGCGGCGTCGAAAGCCCCGCAAGCAAGAGGTACAACATCTCGTAGTGCGACCAGTTTTTTGCCGTTCCACGCCACCCTAAGGACAGAGCTCCATAAACGGTCTGGCGGATTTTATTTTTAGCACGGTCACGGATCGTCGCAAAATCTGGAACAAGTCCGATGTACCAAAACACGATTGAAACAGTGGCATAAGTTGAAACCGCAAAAACGTCCCACAACAGGGGCGAACGGAAGTTCGTCCACAAAGGACCTCGCTGATTCGGATAAGGAAAGAGCCAGAAATCAAGCCAGGGTCGGCCGGTGTGCATCAGCGGAAACAAACCCGCGGTCATAACGGCAAAAACCGTCATGGCCTCAGCGGTTCTGGCAACCGATGTTCGCCACTTTTGGCGGAACAAGAACAAGACCGCTGAGATCAAAGTTCCGGCGTGACCGATCCCGATCCAGAAGACGAAGGTGATGATCATCGTTCCCCAAGCAATGGGGTGATTCACACCAAGAAGACCCATCCCCGTTCCCACCACAATCGCGATCGAAACCAAGTAGGCCAAGAACAAGGCCTTGGCACCCAAGAACATGCCGACCCAACCCTTGCTGGGAAACTCTTCGACAGGTTTCAAAATGTCATTTGTCACGTCTCGGAGCGACTTTTCTCCAATGACGAGTTCATTGCGTTTCATCATGCGTGCCCACCTTTGTGAGTCTCACTCACGAGGGTCTCTTGATCGTTGTTGCGGATTTTACTGAGGTAACGAACCGAGGGCGCCGCGTGGAATTCTTCAAGCAAAGCGTAAGCCCGCTTGTTCGTTTTAAACACTTTTGCCACTTCCGATTTTTCGTCGTTCAAATCACCAAACACAATAGCGCCCGAAGGGCAAGCCTGTTGGCAAGCCGTTTTGATATCTCCGTCTTTGAGCGTACGCTTCTCGAGAGACGCTTGCGCTTTGCCGGCTTTAATTCGGTGCGTGCAAAACGTACATTTCTCCATCACCCCGCGAGAGCGGACGGTGACATCTGGATTGAGTGCCAAATGCAGTGGCTTTTCGATGTTTTTTGTAAAATTAAACCAATTAAAACGTCGAACTTTATAAGGGCAGTTGTTGGCGCAATACCGAGTTCCAACGCAACGGTTGTAAACCATATCGTTTAGACCTTCGCTATTATGAACGGTTGCCAAAACGGGGCAGACCGTTTCGCAAGGGGCGTTATCACACTGCTGACACATCACAGGCTGGAACACCATTTGAGCATTGGTCGGATCACCCGTGTAGTAACGGTCGATCCGGAGCCAATGCATTTCGCGGCCTTGAAGAACATATTTTTTGCCGACAACAGGAATGTTGTTTTCGGATTGGCAGGCCACTTGGCAAGCCGCACAGCCCGTGCAGACGTTCAAGTCAACCGCCATACCCCATTTGTGTCCGTTGTACGCGTGGCCGCCCCAAAGCGAGAAGATGGGGTGTTTATGAATCCCTGCGCTCTCATTTTTGTTGTATTGACTGAGCGTGGCTTCAGCCACGATCTGACGACCTTCCATCACATGGTGTGATTGGGTCGCGGCCAATTTGTAGTTGGATCCCGTTTTTGCGATGGATGCGGCCTGCCCCGAGAACACAACGCCGGTTTTTGTGGTCCTCGCAAGTCCATAAACATTAAGACCGACTCCGTTGCCAACTTTACCGGCAGCCGTGCGGCCGTAACCGACAGCAACGGCCACGACGCCATCGTGCAGACCGGGCTGGATATGCGCCGGAAGTTTCGCGGACTTTTCGCCCACTTTAATCTCGATCATATCGCCTTCTTTGAGCTTCAGCTTCTCGGCTGTTGCGATCGAAACCGAGGCGTAGTTATCCCAAACGATCTTGGTGATGGGATCTGGCATTTCGTGCAACCACGAAACATTGGCCAAAGTTCCGTCCATAAAAAGAACGCTGGGGTAAAGAACCAACTCGTACTCAGCTCCCACGGGGGCCTTGATCGAAGTCAAAGCATCGACTTTAAAGCTGCGTGCCGAACTGCCTTTGCCAGGTGATTCTGTTCCGACGAAACCTTTTTGCAAAGCCTCGTCCCAGAAGACATCGAAAGATTTTCCTTTGCCCGCTTTGGCCAAAACGTCACGACGCCAAACGCTGCGAACATAGTCATAATAAGTCTCCAGAGATTTGAAATCTTGAGGCCCCTGATCGGCGATGTAACCCCAGGTCATCAACGTCAAACCAAAAGAGCGCGTGTCGTACAGGGGACGGATCGTCGGTTGTTGGATTGCAAAAACACCCGCGGCGAATTCACTATCTCCCCAGCCTTCCATCGGATGGTGATCAGGCAAAATGTAATCGGCATAGCGGCCCGTTTCATCACTACGATCACCCGTGTAAACGACGAGTTCAACCTTTTGGAGGGCTTTTGCAAACCGAGTCGGATCCGCTGATGCGTACATCGGATTGGTTCGGTGAATCACAAGGGTCCTGACTTTGCCCGCTTCCATATCTTCGATTAATCGCTGAAGAGAGGCTTGCGATCCCGTCAAAGAACGGAATCCACCGGTTGCATCAACCGTTGACCCATCATTCTCGAGCGCCGAGTTCAAGAAGTTAACCGCCACTTGCAGATCACGTGCGTGTGCCGTTTGCGCGGCCATACCACCCGCCACGATCAACGAAGATCCGCGGTTTTTTGTTAAGTCTTCAGCCAAACGCTCGAACAACGCCGCTTCAACACCCAATTGACCAGCCGCACCCGCAAAAGGCTCAAGAGCTGATTTAATAGAGGCGTTGCCGGCAAAACGTGTCTGACCTTTTTTAACGATGATCTCGTGGGCAAGACCCAACACCACCAACAGCTGCTGCGACGGCTTAATGCGAACACGAATATCAGCATTCGCACCCGTCAATGAATAAGCCGAGTCAAACGCGACCAGCTTATTCATTGTTTTGGGATTTTTCCGTTGAGAAGTGAATTGGCGCGAGAAGGTGGTCGGCGCCATCCAAGTGCCGATAAAGTCGCAGTCCACAGACACAATCACTTTTGCTTTATCAAAACGGTAGAACGGGACAGCCGCCTCACCGTACGAAGCCTTCGCTCCCTCACTCACATCATCAAAGCTCAGGGGCTCCCACACATGGTGAGTGGCGCCAAATGCCGCCGAAAAATCTGCAACCACTTTGCGAGCGGCGGGGCCAGGCAAATGACCGGTTAAAACCGCGACGTTGCCCTTTTTGAGAATTTTAACGATCGCATCATCCGCGTCTTCGTATTTCACACTGATGGCGTCGAATGAGGTTCGGCGAGCACGAGTGACTTCGCCTTTTGCATTTTTCACGTCTGAGTTTTGTAGTTGGCGCTTGGGACCTTGGAGGCGCTCAGGATCGTAAAGCGACAAAATCGAAGCCTGCGCGCGCGCCGACGTGCCACCTTTATTTAATGGATGCTGAGGGTTCCCCTCGATTTTCAGAGGTCGCCCTTCGCGGGTGCGCACCAAGATTCCAAGACCTTCAGCTCCATCAAAATAAGTGGAGGTGTAAAAGTTTGAAACACCGATCGTCACTTCTTCGGGCTGCTTATTATAAGGAACAATTTTTTGCACAGGACGGCGGATACAGCCCGCTGTCGTCATGGCCAGAGAAGCCCCCATCAATTTCAAGAAGTCGCGGCGAGCCCAACCCTCTTCCGAGGATGACTCTTCGCGCAAGGGCGAGGACTGAAACTCAGTCTCAGCCAGTTTTTGAAACTCGGGGTCGCCCGACCACTGCTCAAGACTGCGCCAGTAGCGGCTGTCGGTCTCTTTCGAAGGAGTGGCTTGTTCTTCGTTATGATCGTGAGAATTTTCAGACATTGTGATTTATCCCGCGCTTATTTTAGTGGTGGCAAGTCGAGCAGTTAATCGGAGCTTTGTTCTCTGGTTGACGGTGGCAGTTTACACACCAGCCCATCGAGAGATCTGAGTGTTGCGCAACCTTTTCCATTTTTTCGATTTCACCGTGGCACGTTTGGCAGTTGACGCCTTTTGAAATATGAGCTGCGTGATTAAATTTCACGTGGTCAGGCAACATGTGAACCTTGACCCACGGGATGGATTTTCCTGCGTCGTAGGCTTCGCGCATTTTTTGAATATGGGGACTGTCGGTTTTGACCACCAAGTGACAGTTCATACATGTCGACAAAGACGGGATATTCGAAGCCGTGCTTCGCTCAACCTGATTGTGACAGTACTGACACTGCATTTGGTTTTGTCCCACGTGGAGTTCGTGAGAAAAGGGAATGGGCTGATCAGGCTCGTACCCCTTGTTGTATCCCCATCCGGTTTCAAAGTTACAGCCAGCTAAAGACATCATGGCTGCACACAAAAGAGCGCTCCCAATAAGAGCGACAAAGTGTTGCGGCTTTCGCAGGTGCATAGGTGTTCCTCTAGTCGCACAATCAAACAAGCTCTAGGGTGAGCTTGTTTCAATTGATTATTAAACGGAAGTTAAGCTTCCCTCAATTCTTGAATCAGGTGACAAAGAAGATCAACCAACTTTTTGCAAACACAATGAAAATCGTGAATGAAAGCCGAACAGGTGCAGGACTCGATGGTCGATTTTGAACTGCGGTTTTTTGAACACTCTGCTCAAGAATCAGGCGATGTTATTTTACCTGCTTCATCCGCCCACGCCGAACAACGGCGACAAAGATAACGGCCAAGACATGAAGGGCCACGAAACCCGAAACATACTCCACACCACCTGCTCCAAATCCGTACGAATGAAGCCCTGCACCAAGTACAAAGTTGACGCCGTACCAAGCCATGATGATCAAAGAGAAGGACAAAATGGCGGTACAAATCATGCCGAAATTCTTTAAGAGCCCCGCGAGGCGTGCGTGCAGGATCGCCAAGTACCCCAGAAGCGCGATCAAGGCCCAAGTCTCTTTTGGATCCCATCCCCAGAACCGACCCCAAGAATAATCGGCCCAAATTCCGCCCAAAATGATGCCGGGCGCAAGGAAGGCCACTCCGATCTGGATCGAACGATAAAGCGCCATGACCAAGGCTCGAATACGCTCTTCATATCTTTTTTCGTCCCTCAGATACATCACGAGACCAATATCACCCAAGGCAAAGGCCAAGAAAAAAGCCGCGTAACTGATCGTGATCGTAAGGACATGCACCGTCAGCCAAAAGTTAGAACGAAGGACCGGCTCCAGCGGCTGGATGCTGTCATCCAACACAACCGGTGCGAAATCTGTCAAAATCAGACAGAAGGCGCCAACTGCAGCACCTGCCGTCAGGATCAATCGCCACTTGTAAATCGCCTCGATGATCATGGCAAACAGCACAGTTCCAAAACTGACCCAGACCACAGTCTCATACATATTTGAAACGGGCGCTCGGTCCGACAAGTAAATTCGCAAACCAAAGCCGTACAAATGAAACAAGATGCCGATACTGGTAAGCACCCAGCCGGCCGTGACTAAACGGTGCTGTTTCAAAATCCAAAAAAGTGTCAGCGCGACAACGGCCAAGAGGTAAAAAGCCCAGGCCCATTTAAAGGGATGAAATCCATTGTAATGAACCTCGGCCTTGATCTTGTTATCCGCGATGTAGCGATCAGGAGCCGACGCCCGGGCTCGATCCTTAAACGTCTCGATATTTTTTGCGAGCTCTGTGCGCACGGAGTCCGGCGCATTGGGATCTAAGCCTTGGACAAAAACCTTGGTGATATTCACGAAGTCGGCCTGCTCTTCGGGCGAGAGCTCGCTCAAGCTTTTCCAAGCTTCGCTCTCGAGCGTCGGAACAACGCGGATCATCCGGCCCGTTGCGATCTCGCGAAAGGTAAAAAGCTGATTCTCAAGACGCTGAAGCGCCTGTCCGTAAGGATCTAGCTTTTCTTTTGATTCACGCATCGACGCGAGCTCTTGCAAAAGCATCGAGAGTTTTTCGTTCTTGAGGAGTTCGTTGGCTGAAATGTATTTCAGGTCATTGGGAAGCGACAACGCCCGCTTCACCAAGTGATGCTTGATTTCAAAAATCGGTTTGTCTTGCCAAACTTGGGGTTGCAAGAGCCAGGTCATGACGATCTCGTAGGCCGGTTTCTTTTCAAAAGAGGACTTCCCGTAAACTACCTCGAGGGATTCGCGCGCGAAGGTATCAAAGGGCTTGGTCCTTCCTGAGTCCTGCACGGGCAGTCCCTTGAGAGGCTCGGTGGCGTTGGCATATCCAATGACAGGCGACAGCAACAGTGCGGCACCCATGAGAACTGAGCTCAAGAAAATGGACTTCACGATTCCTCCCAGATTTTTGGAGCCAGCTGCGCTTTGGCAGATTTGCGGCGGTCATAAAACAACACGATCACGCCAAGTGAGATGATCAAACTACCCAAGTACTTCACCCAGCGGCCCGGATCATAATTAATAGAGAAGATCGAGGCCGTCGGCGTTCCGTCCGGCGCTTCTTGAAACGAAGCCTGATAAACGGTCAGGCCCATGTGCTTCATGGGCTCATTCATCGAAATGAGTGTCTCGCCAATATCTTGAACTTCGACCAAACTTTGGTAGCTGGCCGCGCGGGTCGTACCGGGATAGCGGCCGATTTCGAATTCTTTTAAAAAAACATCAAAGCCGATATCGATCCGACGGTGGGCGTACGTCACAATATAGACAGCTTTTTCGGTAAAGAGCTTCAGCACGTCATCGAGCTGGAGCCAGTACTCCTTGTTATTAAAGAGAATCTTGATTGCGGCATTGGTGACGCCAGCCACGGGGCGGTCCACTTCTTCAAACTCCCACTTGACCTCGGCCCTTTTAAAATAGTTCAAGATTTTAAGCTTCAGACCCATCCAGCCGGTTTCAATTTCTTCGCCCTCGGTAGCAATCCCTTTTTTAGTTTGGGTCCCCCGGACAAAAATCACGTATTTAAATCGCCCATCACCCGTTGGCTCAACAAAGGCCTCGTTGCCGCCAGTTCCTTTTTCGGGGAGAGGCCCCAAGTAGATCTGCGCAGGGCCAAAATTGTGACTGGCCAAATCGCCAACCTTACTTTGCACCAACCACTCGGTGACATTTACTCGGGGATTTTGAATTTGAAACTGAACCGCCGCTCCAGCCCGGGAACCCTCAGAAGCAACCACTCGTCTTGAGGCCTTCATGTAGGGTTTGTACTCAAGAACTTTGATCTCACCAGAGTCCGTCGGAAAGGACACGGGTGTTTTGGTCGGAGGATTTAAAAAGAAATCCACGTCTCGCTCAACAAGTTTACTGAATCGATCACCGTCAAAAGAAGACCAAACAACAAGCTCTGTCGTCGGCGCTTGAACGAAGCGATTGCGCTCCCCCACTCCGACGCGCATCGATCCATCAATTCCCCACTGCATCGTGATCAATGAGCCCAAAAGCAAAAGCAAAATTCCGATATGGGCGAGCAAGAAAGACAGATGCCGGCGCTGCCACGGCCAGCGTGTCACCATCACCGCGGTTAAATTGACTGCGAGTAAACCCAGCGCAAAAAACATCCAAGGTGTTCGATAGACAAGCTTGCTTGCGGCGAAGGCATCAAAGCGTGCCTCGACGAAGGTCCCTACCGAAGTCAAGACTGCCAAGAGCAAGATAGTGAAGACCGCCAATTTCAAAGACGACAGAAATTTCAACACCCGTTGCATGCGCCCACCATACCGAAATGACGAGCGCCTCACCACGAATTTCAGTCGAGATTTCGTCAGGAGTCGCAAAGCGTTAACCACACAGGAAGCTGATGCAACCCTGACGGTCTCCGACTTTGTGTTCCCCTACACTTTATCTCAGGAGGTCCCATGCTCGAATTCTACCGGTTGAGATCCCACCGCATCCATAAGTTCAAACCCAAAATTCATTTGGTGTCTGACAAAGGCCCGTTCCTACTCAAAACAATTAGCTCAAGTGATGAGCTGATTGAAGCCTTGCGCCTTCGCTACCAGGTGTTTCACCGCGAAATGCTGGGGAAGACTCGTGAAAATGGGATTGACGTTGATGAGTTTGACTTTATCTGTGACCACTTGGCGATCATTGATAAAAAAACGGGGCGCATGGTTGGGACGTACCGACTGAATTGCTCCGCGTTTTCAAATCAATTTTACTCATCGCAAGAGTTCAATCTGCGCCGCATCCTTGAACCGAATGGGACCAAACTGGAACTCGGCCGCGCCTGCATTCACAAAGATTTTCGCAAAGGTCTTGTGATCGCGCTTCTTTGGCGCGGAATCGCCGAGTACATGGCAGCGACCAACTCGGATGTCTTGTTTGGCTGCGCCAGCATCAAGACCGAAAGCGCAAGGCAAGCGGCACTTCTCTATAATCACTTTCATCGAGAAGGGCGAATCCAAGCGAATTTAATGTGCCCTCCAACAAAAGCGTTTTCGATGAGCAATTTAGGCGTGTGGATTGAAAAACTCAACCGCCCCTTTACAGCTGAAGAGATTAAGGAGGTTGAAGACTTGATTCCTCCTTTGTGCCGAGCCTATTTGAAGGCCGGAGCATTCTTGGGCGGCGAACCCGCGTATGATCCTGAGTTTAAATGCATCGATTTTTTGACCATACTTCCCAGATCCAATCTGAACAAAGTGCTCTGGAAGAAATATGGCAAAGAAAACGACTCAGCTCCTGACGCGAGCGAGCCGCAAGCCACCCACTTTCATCAGCAAGCGGCGACGCCGTCGGTGATGTAGGAAGTGGCGGAGCCGCTGATGATTCAAGAGCCCACTTGACTCCGAGCTCCCCGGATTCTTTAATAAAAAGACTCGGGGAGCCCTTCCATGACCAGCCTTGTGCGAACGCCACCGCCGCCCTTTTTTTTGCAGACCGAAGCTGACGTCACCGCCCTTTTTCATTCCATCGATCTGAACCCCGACAAACTGGAACGCAAGTTTCCCGAGTGGCTGCTCCTCCGAAAACTCGCCGTTGATTTGGTTCGCTCCGGCCGCGCGCAAGTTTTAGGCACCTCCTCAAATGGGCGCGCCGAACTCCCACTTTTAGGATTTCAATTTGGCAATCCAGATCCCAAGGCACCCGTCCTTGGACTTTTTGGCGGCGTTCATGGGATCGAGCGCATTGGAAGCCAAGTGGTTTTGAGTTTGATGAGTTCTTTTTCGGAACTCATCGTCTGGGACCGTTTGCTGCAAGAAGCACTTTCGAAAATGCGCATCGTTTTTTTTCCGATCGTGAATCCGTGGGGTCTGTATCACCAGACGAGGTCGAACCCACGCGGCGTGGATTTGATGCGAAATGCACCGATCGAGGCCCTTGAAAATCCCACTTGGCTAGTCAGCGGCCAGCGGTTTTCGCCAAGACTTCCGTGGTACCGCGGACAACCAGGTCACCTCGAACCAGAGGCGCAAGCTTTGGTCGACTTTGTCAGAGCCCAATCGTTTGCCTCCTCGCGGGTGATTCATTTGGATTTTCATTCGGGGTTTGGGACTTCGGATCAGATTTGGTTTCCCTTTGCCAAAAGCACCAAGCCCTTTCCACACTTGCCTGAGTTTCATGCGCTGAAAGAGGCCTTTGAGAAAACGCACCCCCATCACTTTTACAAGATCGAGCCTCAGGCCAAAAACTACACCACACACGGCGACCTTTGGGATTTTCTTTACGAGGATTACTACCGACAAAAGGGGACAGGCGAGGGTGGCATTTTTCTTCCGCTCGCGGTCGAGATGGGATCTTGGATGTGGGTCAAAAAAAATCCGCTCCAACTCTTTTCGACACTCGGTCCTTACAATCCCATCGTTCCACACCGGAAACGGCGGATTTTGCGCCGGCACAATACGCTGTTTGATTTTATGATTCGCGCGCTGGTCTCGTCTGAAGTTTGGGTGCCGCGCCTTGAAGAGCAAAGACAAAAGCACCTTAGCCAAGCGCTGGATCTTTGGTATTCGCCGGTGACCAGATGACAACCAAAACCGATGCCTGGATTTTGATTCGCGGCCTCGCCCGCAACTCTCAGCACTGGGGCGACTTCACGGTCAAATTTCAGGCGCAGTTTCCAAACGCCGAAATCGAAAAACTCGATCTCGCCGGCAATGGCCACGAGGCGGACCGACCCAGTTATCTCACTTTGCTCAAGAACGTCGAGGACCTACGAAAAAGATCTCGCCTGGTGGGGTCGGGACGCAAAGTTTCGCTCTGCACGATTTCGATGGGTTCGATGGTGGCCATCCTCTGGGCCGAACTTTATCCTGATGAAATTGAGCGCATGGTCCTCATGAGCACCAGCAGCCGCAGGCACAGCACATTTTTTGAGCGTCTAAGACCTGCCAATTACCTGCGTTTTTTGCGCATGATCGCGGATGGTCGAAATCTCTTCTTGCGCGAAAAAGAGGTGATCAAGATGACCACGACGATCGTGCAGAATATCGATGAACTGGCCGCTCGAAACGCCCGCATTCCACCCACCTCGGTGTCTAATTTTTTTCGGCAGCTGTGGGCGGCCTCGCGATTCAAGCTTCCGGCCAAAGCTCCGGCAACTCCGCACCTCTTTTTGGTGGGCGATGGCGATGAACTTGTGAACTCTGTTTGTACAAAGAGGATCGCTCAAGCCTGGGGCTCACCCCTGGAGGCGCACCCGACGGCGGGTCACGATTTGCCACTGGATGCGCCCGATTGGATTGCTGATCGCATCAAAGCTTGGGTGCTTCGCACCTCAAGCTCTTGATACTAAGAAATCAGCTTGGGCAAACCTTGGCGGATCAAATCGAGCGCGATTTGGATTTTCTTTTGTACGGCTTCAGCCTCGATCGGCTTAAACGCCTTGGTCACTTCATCCATATAAAGAGCGCGGCTGATTTCGACCTGGACGCAGTGTTGGCCTTTGGCGGGAGCGCCGTACTGCTCTGTCACGCGTCCGCCATAGTAGGGCCAATTGTATCCAACTTTAAAACCGGCGCGGACATAGCTGTTAATAATGAGGTCGACGTAATCGGGGCGCGAAGATTTTCCGCGGCTGTCACTGACCACAATTTCGGCGCGTCTTTCGCCGGGATCGCGGTGCTCTTCGGTTCCTCGCGAGGGCATCGAATGCACGTCTAAGTGAAAGACCTCACGCGCGCCTTGCTTACTAAATTTTTCGTAATGATTACGAATGCTTTGATGAAAGGGTTCGTAAATCAATTGAACCAACTTTCGATGCATCTCGAGGGTCATCGGTTCACCCATCAAAGCTTGGCGCGTGGTCGTCATCACCCAATGAAAGCCGCGGCTGAATGTGCCTGCAGGGTTCGCCGATCCCACCACCGAAGAGGCATCAACATCACTGGGAACTCGGTTCATATCCGCGGCGTACCGGTGCCATTCGGTTTTCACAAAAGAAATCTGGTTGGTTTTTAAATAGGGTTCGTAAAGCCGGTCCACATAGCGATCGACATCACACATGAGGATGGGCTCAGGAAGGTTTACTAGCCATGTGCAGAACTCAGGCACTTTTTCGCCCGAATGCGGGATTGTCACAAAAAAAGGAAACATCTCTTCTCCAAACTCAAGCGCCGCTGGGGATCTACCCCTCTCAGGATGCCAGGATTGACTTTACCTGACACCGTCCTAACATGAAAGAAGAGTTCAAGGAGCCCAGGCATGAAGATTTATACAAAAACAGGCGACCAGGGCAAAACACGGTTGGTCGGCGGTTGCCTGGTGTCGAAATCAGATCTTCGCATCGAGTCGTACGGCTCAGTTGATGAACTGAACAGCACGCTCGGACTCGCCATTGAAGAATTGCACACTTCTGCCCTTTTTACAGACAGGATCAAAGAGTTGATCCAAGTCCAGAATGAACTTTTTTGCCTTGGTAGCTTGCTCGCCTGCGAAGATCCCGAGATGTTTAAAAAACTGCCGCAAATTCCAGACGGCGCGATCTTGCGCCTTGAAGCTTCGATCGATCAGATGACGGCCAAACTTCCCGAGCTGCGAGAGTTTATCTTACCGGGCGGAACAAAAGCGGCCGCGATGATGCACATGTGCCGCACGATTTGCCGGCGCGCTGAACGCAATACGGTTAAACTTTATGAGGCGCACCCTGAAGTTGAGCCCGCTTTAATTTACCTAAACCGCTTGAGTGACTATTTTTTTACGGCCGCACGCGCCTGCAACTTTGAACTCGGCCACCGCGAACAAATTTGGGAGAAGTCATGAAACTCGAGCGAGCGGGGCAAGAAAATGAAGCCGAACTTCGTCAGTTTTTTGAACAGTTCTCCTTACACAGCGTCGTCGATCTTAAAATCCGTCGGCCTCACGATTTTTTTGCGCCCTACCGCTTGCAATCGGATGATTATGAAACTCTTGTCTTGCGCGAAAAGGATGGCTCACTCCATGGCGTCGCCAGCTTTATCTACCGCGATGTCTTCTTTGAAGACAGCGTAAAAAAGATTGCGATTGCCACCGATCTGCGCGTGCAGCCTTCGCGCAAGGCGATCCTGCAATGGTCACAGCACTTTCTCCCCGTTTTACGTGAAGTGATGAAAAGCCGCGGCGTGGATTCGGTTCAAAGTGTGATCAATACAGCCGACCCGATCGCGTTTAATGCCTTTGTTCGCCCTCGGCAATTGAAGCGGGCGTTTCCGCGTTATCATTTGTACCGAAAGTTTGGCCTGGTGACTTTGCACGGCCGCCTGCCTTGGGCGCCGGCGCCGGTCAAAGGCCTTCGCATTCGCCAAGGCGAAGCGCGGTGGCAGGGACCTTTGGTCGAATATCTTTCGCGAAGGGCACCTTACCGCGCGTTTTGCTCGGCCTGGGACGAGGAGAGTTTTTTGAAAAAAATTGGCCGCATGCCCGGGTTTCGAATTGAAGATCTTTGGATCGCCTTTGATTCCAACGAAAAAGTCGTGGGCACGATGGCGCCTTGGTCTCCGCTCGGAACCCAAGAGTACTGCCCGCTCACCTACTCTTTGCGCGCGCACAATTTTCGGCAGTTCTTAAAATTTGGTCGTGGTTTAGGTTGGACACGAAGTCTCACAAAACCTCAAAGCCGAACGGGCGAAGAGGCTCCGCTCAAATTTCGTTTTCTGACCTTTGCTCAAGCTGACAACGAAGACATTTTCGAAAGCCTGCTGTGGATGACTTACGAGTCTATTCCCACTGACGAGTTTTTGGTGTACGCCCATTGCAAAACAGATTTCAAGATGAACCCGCCCAAAAGCTGGATCTCGGCCGAACTCCCCTTCGCTTTGTATTCCATCTCGCCACCCGAGGAACCACCGCCCTCCTTCGTGCACCCCACTCACTCCCTCAACCCCGAAATCGAAGCCGCCTACTTCTTCTAGTGCCTGCTTCCCTTTGCAGAAGCGTTGCGCAAAAATCGGACTCCACCATCAGCCAACTGCAAGCTGTGAAGCCTACGCACAAGATTCATCATTGCATGAATGACGAGCATGCCCAGAAAACCATTCATTTGTAGCCCTGAAAATCCTTATCATTTAACCGCGCGAACGAATAATAGGACCCCATTCAGTTCAATGACGTCAGCTTGGTCGATCATGCAGAATTATTTATTCTTCATTCACCATGCGTACCGCGTGCAGATCATGAGCTTCGTTCTTATGGACAATCATTTTCATCTTCTCGCGCGGTTCCCAAATGCAAATGCGTCGGAAGCCATGAAGTACTTTATGCGGGAAACAAGTCGACAACTGTCCTATTTAGACGAAACTGAAAATCACAACTACGGCTCTCGCTTCTACCGGTCAGAAATTCGGAGTTATCATTATTTTTTAAATGCTTACAAATACGTTTACCAAAACCCTGTACGAGCTGGAATCTGCAACCACCCGGCAGAATACAAATACTCCACACTTAATGGATTGATCGGACGACAGTTGCTTTTGGTCCCCGTGCAAGAGGATCTCACACTTTTTAGCAGCATAGACTCGACATTAAACTGGCTGAGCACCCCCGCAACAACCGCAGATGTCGAAGCAATTCAGATCGCGCTTAAAAAGCCCGTCTTCGAAATTTCCACCGATCGAACCACGGGCAGAAAGCACGAACTTGAGACTCGTGCCCTGTAAGTTGCGCAGCGCTTCTGCAAAGGGAAGCAGGCACCTGTCGTTGGTCGAGGTCTGGGGGGTTTTTTCGGTGACCCCGGAGCTTTTGGCCAGCTAGACTAAGAATCTACATCAAGGACGATGGCACACGTGGATAAAATGAACCCGAAGAAAATTGCGAAGCGCCCTCCGCTGGAAGGATTGTATCCTTATATAGTCTTTTTGTTTTTAGGCTACTGTATCGCCGACCTTGTGGTCATCGAACTTCGCGGTCACATGATCCCCAATTCGGTCCCACCGTCAAAGCCCGCGCAAATGCTTCCCGCTGACATGCTCTCTCGCGGAACCTTCACGCCCATCATCAGCCGCAACATTTTTACCGAAGACGGCAGCATCCCCGACGCGCTTTCGGACAAGCAAGCCAAGTCCGAGCAAAAAGAAGAACCCAGAGATGCAACACCTGTTTTGTCGAGCCTGCCTCTGACTTTAATCGGGACCATCGTTCACAGCAACCCGGCCAAATCGATCGCCAACATTGAAGTGAAACCAAAATCCACCGTGATTGCAGTTCGTCCCGAGCAAGAAATCGACACGCTCGCCGTTTTGGTGAGTGTGGAGCGCGGCAAGGTGATTATTCGCAATACCAACAACAGCCGACTTGAATTTATCGAGATTAAGGATCTCAATAAGCTGAGCTTCAATGCACCCAAGGCGGCTGGCGCTGGCCCCAGCAAAGCCAAAGGAGAAGTTCAGCAAGTGGGCCAAAACAAATTTGAAATTAAACGCTCGGATATCTTAAAATACACGTCCGATATGTCCTCAGTTCTTCAACAGGCAGCCATGCAGCCGAGCCGTAAATCCACGGGTGAAATTGATGGCTTTAAGTTTGTGAGCATCCAGCCCGGCAGTATCTACAGCCAATTGGGATTTCAGGTCGGCGATAAAATCACCTGCGTGAACGACGAACCCGTCGATAGCCCGGCCAAAGCCATGGAAATGTACAACACCCTCAAGGGCTCAAGCAGCATCAAGATCTGCGTTGAGCGCGACGGACGCAAGCAAGACTTCGATTACACGGTCAAGTAGCAAAAAGGAGATCCACGGATGGGATCAACAACGTCACCCCTAAAGAGAATGATTCTTTTCGCCCTGGTGCTGATGCTCGCAGCGACGCCAGGTCATGCCCAACTTGATGATCTTGGCGACACCTACAATGCGCCTCCTCCCATGGATGACTTTGTCCCACCTCCACCTGCCAGTGACTTTAGTCCTCCGAGCTCAGACACGGGCGGAGGAATTCCCTCGGCCGGCAGCAGCGCAGGTGGAGCTCCCCGTGCAGCCGATGACACCGGACTTATGGGCAAACGACAAAAAGAAAAATTTGCGAAAGCGCAAATCGAAGATATTACGAACCAAAACTTTCCGGAAGTGATCGACAGCTTTGATTACCCGAACGCAGATATCACCGATGTTGTGAAAGCGATCTCTGAATTGACCGGAAAAAACTTTATCATCGATCCCGGTGTTCGCGGAAAAATCACGATCATCGCGCCTTCAAAAATCACGGTGGCCGAGGCTTATAAGGCCTTCTTGTCTGCTCTGGCAATCAACGGTTACGCCGTTGTTCCGAGTGGAAGCTTCCTCAAAATCCGTTCGGCCCGAAATGCCCAGCGTGATGGCATTGATACCTATTCTGGAAGCTACTACCCCAATTCAGATCAAATGATCACTCGAATCATCAACCTTAAGCACATCAATGCCGAAGCCGTGAACCGTGACTTGCGCATCTTGACTTCAAAAGATGGTGAGATGTCGATCTACCCACCGACGAACTCGATCATCTTGTCGGATTACGGTTCGAACATCGAGCGCATCATGAAAATCATCTCGCAACTCGATGTTGCGGGCTTTGAAGATCAGCTCGAAGTGATCCCGATTAAATTTGCCAAAGCTAAAGACATCGCCGAGCTCGTGAATAAAATCGTCAACAAAGGCGAAAACCAAGGCAACAATCGCGGCGGCACGTTCTCGGCCGGCGTTCCCCGCTTTACCCGCGCGGCAACAACCTCGGGAGCTCAAGGCTCCGCTTACTTCATGGTGATTCCTGATGAGCGTTCAAACGCGCTTGTCGTGACTGGAAACAAAGCCGGGATTGCACGAATTAAAAAACTTCTGACTCAGCTTGATTTCAGAATTAAGCCTGAGGACGCAGGCGGCGTTTACGTCTATTACGTCAAAAATGGAGACGCCGAGAAGATCTCGCAAACTTTAAGCGGTATCGCCAAAGATGCAGCTCCCAAGCCGACTTCGGGCGCGGGTGGCTCTCCGATCATTTCCCCGATCAGCGGGGTTCAAAGTGCTCAGCAAGAGATCTTTGGCGGCGATGTTAAAATCACGGCTGACAAAGGAACTAACGCGATCGTCATCGTTGCCAGCAAACAAGATTACGAAGTCGTTTTGAACTTGCTCAACAAGATCGACATCCCTCGCGATCAAGTCTTCGTCGAAGCCATCTTGATGGAAATGCGCATATTTGATTCGTCCGCATGGGAAATCGGTTACTTCAGATTTGACCAAAGCGGTTCGGGCGGAAAGATTGGCTACAACGGCATTAACGAAGCCTCGACTTTGACCACTATCATTACCACTCCTGCTGGCGGTAGCGGCGCGATCTTGGGCTTTGGCTCGAACGACACCGTGACCTTAAGGCCCCCCGGTGCAACGACGTCGACGACGATCAGCTCCTTGATCGGTTTCGTCAATTTTTTGAAAGCCAACGGAAATGCCAACATCTTGTCAAATCCCCAAGTGTTGGCGATGGACAATCAAGAAGCTGAGCTTGAGGTCGGTGATCGAGTCATCACCGGGGTTAAGACGACCGGCGCTGGAACGGCGGGGACAACACCCACCACAGAGCCGATCTTCGAAGACGCGACAATCAAACTCAAAATTAAACCCTTTATCTCGCCGGCGAGCAGCACGGTTCGAATGGAACTCTCGGCCAGTGTGAAACAGCTTTCTCAGGCAAGGACACCAGATGGCTTGCGAGCGACATCACAGCCCATCGCTACTCGTAGCGTAAAAACGATGATCGTTGTTCCTAATAAAGACACCGCTGTTTTGGGTGGCTTGATGAAAGAGGACGACAATGAGTCGACGTCGAAAGTCCCGGTTCTTGGCGACATTCCCATCTTGGGGTGGTTGTTTAAATCACGCACGACAAGCCGTGAAAAAACAAACTTGCTGATGTTCCTCACACCGACGATCGTTCGCAACCAAGAAGACTCGCGGGGAGTGCTTGGCAAAAAGCTCGATCAGCGTTTAGACTACATTAAGTCCATGGGTGGACGTGATCCTTACGGCGAATCGGTTGAGCAAATTCAACGGCCCCGTGCACAGTCCGGTTCGCCAGAGGGACTTAATTCTGAGGGAGTTCAGTAAGAATGGCTCAAATCGACGTGGCGAATATTTTGTCGAAGGCGACCACGCTCTCAAGTGAGCAGGTCAAGCTGGTGCTCAGCTCGCCTTCGACAAATGGACAGCGAAGCTTGTCCGACGTCTTTGCCTCGAAAGAATACACCACGGCCGATGAACTGGTGGCCGACTTGTGCCGCGAGTTGGGCGTGGATTTTATCAAAGATATTCCCGTTAACGACATCCCGGTTGATTTGATTCGCGATTTGCCGATCAATTATGCCAAACAGCACTCCGTTTTACCATTTCGCGAAGAAACAGAATTGATCGTCGCGCTGACCAGCAATCCGCTCAACATGAAGTCACTGGATGACTTGCGTGTTTTATTTGGCAAACGAGTCAAGCCCCTGATGTCGACGACTCAAAAAATACAAGAGGCCATCAACCGCGTGTACGAAAAAAGCACCGCGAACTTGGCCGGCATGGATGAAATTGACGAAGAGGATTATGATCTCGATGACCCGATCGTCGACTTGCTCGAAGCGGGTGAAGACGACGCCCCGGTCATCAAACTCGTCAACTCCCTGCTCTTCCGTGCCGTCAAAGAAAAAGCCTCGGACATTCACATAGAACCTTATGAAAAAGACATGGCCGTCCGGTACCGTATCGACGGGATTCTTTTTAGCGTCTTTAAACCACCTAAAAAGCTGCAAAACTCGATTACGTCCCGCCTTAAAGTTATGGCCAATCTCAATATCGCCGAAAAACGACTTCCTCAGGATGGTCGTATCCCGCTCAAAGTCGGTGGTAAAGATATCGATATTCGTATGAACGTCGTCCCCACCGCTTACGGCGAGCGTATTGTCATGCGTTTGCAGGATCGATCGAACGTCGTCTTAGAGCTTGAGCAATTGGGATTCTCTGAAGAGAACATGGCCCGCATGGACGACATGATCCGCCGCTCTTACGGGATCTTGCTTGTCACCGGCCCGACAGGTTCTGGTAAGTCGACGACTCTGTATGCTTGTTTGCAGCGCTTGAACTCGCCGGACGTGAACATCCTCACCGTTGAAGATCCCGTCGAGCAACGGATTCAGGGGATTGGCCAAGTTCAGGTGAACGCCAAGATTGGACTGACCTTCGGTGCCGGTCTTCGAGCCTTCTTGCGGCAAGATCCCGAGATCATCATGGTGGGTGAGATTCGTGATACCGAAACAGCCGAGCTTTCGATTCAAGCCTCGCTGACAGGTCACATCGTTCTTTCGACTCTTCATACGAATGACTCGGCCGGCGCGTTTCCACGTCTGATTGATATTGGTGCTGAGCCCTTTTTGATCGCCACCTCGATCATGGGCGCGGTGGCTCAGCGTTTGGTTCGGATCCTATGCCCTCACTGCAAAGTGAAGCACGATCCCAGTCCTTTTGAGATGAGCCTGCTGGGTATTACGCCCGATCAGGTTGCTGGCTCAAATATTTGCCGCGCCATGGGTTGTGACAAGTGCAATCAAAAAGGTTACTTGGGTCGAACGATCATTGCCGAGCTCCTCACCGTCGATGACGAAATCCGCTCACTCATCATGCAGCGAAAAGATGGGAACTCGATCCGTAAACTGGCAATCAGCAAAGGAATGAAAACCTTCCGCGATCACGGCATTCAAAAAGTGCTCAGCGGCATTACAACGATTGACGAACTCGTCTCAAACACCCAGCTCGACCTCTAGGAATACACGCTTGAACCATGCCCCTGGTGCTTGCCTTCAAGACTTGAGGTCTTATAGACTCTAGGTTATGCCCATTTTTGAGTATCGCGGCCTAACTAAAGCTGGCAAAAATACGAGCGGTGTTGTTGACGCCGAGAATCTTCGCGCCGCGCGAATGAAGATTAAAAAAGATGGTGTCTTCGTCGTCGACATTAGAGATAAGAAAAAATCTTCACCTGGCGGCGGCAAGAAAAAAGCCACGGGCGGCAAGAGTGTGGGCGTCAAAGACATCTCGCTCATGACCCGCCAACTCGCCACCCTCATTAAAGCCAACATTCCTCTGGTCGATGCGCTCACCGCCGTGGCTGAACAAGTTGAAAATCCCGTTCTTTCAGAAGCCATTTCTGATTGCAAGAACATGGTGAACGAGGGCTCGCCACTTCACAAAGCGCTCGGAAAATACCCAAATATTTTTAACAACATTTACGTCTCAATGTGTGAAGCGGGCGAGATGTCGGGAACACTCGACGTCATCCTGATGCGCTTGGCCGAGTTTACAGAATCTCAGAACGAACTGCGCACAAAAGTAAAAGGTGCCCTCACCTACCCGATCGTGATGCTCGTCGTAACTCTGGGCTTGCTTGTTTTCTTGTTCGTGTTCGTGATTCCTAAAATCGTGACGGTATTTGAAAATGCGCCCAATTTAAAACTTCCTTGGCTCACCGAGGTGATCATCGCTCTGAGCGGAGTCTTGGTAAACTATTGGTACGTACTCATCGGACTGAGTTTTTTAGTTTGGCTGATCTTCACGAACTGGAAAAAAACACCAGCGGGAAAAACTCAATGGGATTTGATTTCTCTCAAACTTCCCCTCTTTGGCGAGATGAATCGAATGGTCGCGGTCTCGCGTTTTACTCGAACCTTGGCCACACTGCTCACCGGCGGCGTGCCGATGCTACATGCGCTGCAGATCGTTCGCAATGTTGTGGATAATGACATTATCGCCAAAGCTGTTGATGAGGCGCGTAGCAACATCTCGGAAGGCGAAGGGATCGCTGGACCTTTGAAGAGGTCGGGTCAATTTCCACCCATCGTGATTCACATGGTCACGATTGGCGAGAAAACGGGAGAGCTCGAGAATATGCTTTTGCAGGTCTCCGACGCCTTTGAATTTCAGGTGAAATCAAAGATCGAAACGATGACCAGCTTGATGGGCCCAGTCGTGTTAATTGTGATGGGTCTTGCCGTTGGTATCATCGTCTTTGCCGTCATGGTCCCCATGTTCGAGATTACGAATATCGCGGGCTAGGACTTTTCAATCCGAATTGTCCTGATGACAAAGCCACCAGGCTCAAGTAACTTTGGTGCTTGTTGATGCTTAATTGCGCTCGTTAAATCGCGCGCCAGTCGCAAAGGAATTTGGACATGGAACTTCAGCTCCGTACACTTCGCAACTCTCGCGGTATGACCCTGGTTGAAATTTTAATCGTCTTGGCGATCATCGGCGCCCTCATGGCCGTTTTGCTTCCGCAAGTCACCAGCCGTCTCGACCGCGCTCGCCAACAAGAAACTAAAATTTCGATTGGTCAGCTCATCAATGCTCTGAATTTGTACTACACCGATTGCGGCAAATTCCCCTCAAGTCTCGAAGGTTTGATCAAAGCTGATCCCGAGTGTTCAAACTGGGCAGAGCCTTATATCAAAAACATGCCTAAGGATGCTTGGAAGCGCGAGTTCAGTTACGAAATCGAAGGCAACAGCTACATCATCAAGAGCCTTGGCTCCGATGGCCGTGAAGGTGGCGACGGTTACGCCAAAGACATAACCAATGAAGATATCAACTAGCCGCCCGTCTTCTCTCTCTCAGCTCATGAAGCTCCAGCGGGGCTTCACCTTGATTGAAGTCATGGTTGTTCTGGGGATCTTGGCCGCACTCTTAGCGATCGGCCTGCCCCGAATGAATATCAACAATACCAATATCAAAAATGTCGTTCGTCAAATGAGTGTCGTCACGCGCGAGATTCGCAATCAGGCACGACTCAAAAGCCGGACTTACCGACTTGTCTTGCGGATGGACCCCAAAGGGTCGAGCTATTGGATCGAATCGGCTGAAGGCCCGGTCTACGCCCCTTCTGAAGAGACGCTCAAGCGAATCGCGGAGGGTAAACCTGAAGAAGCGCCGCCCAGTAAGTTCCAAAAAGACGAACGCATTCTAAAAAAAGACCGCGAAATCCCGCAGCCTTTGCATTTTGGACTGCTCGACAACGGGCGCGCTGCTGAACCACAAAAAACCGGTGATGCGTATATCTACTTTTCACCCGAGGGATTGGTCGAGGCTGCGGCCATTCAGATCACCAATGGAAAAGCCCTGACATGGACCTTGATTATCAACCCGCTCACGGGCCATGCTGATATTATCGAAAAAGCCGTTCTTCTAAAGGATGTCTCACGTCAATGAAACCAGCGGTGAAATCTGTCCAGAGATCGTTAAGAAAATCAGCCCGGGGGTTCACCCTTTTAGAAACCGTCATTGCCATGGTGATCATGGCGGGCGCCCTGGTTTTGCTCTCGAACTCTTGGGGCGGCTCATTTATGCGCATTCGCAAGACACAGCAAGCTTTTGAGGTGGCCGCCATGCTCGAGCGCAAAATGAACGATATCGAAATCGAGTACCGCGGTAAAAGTCTCGACGAAATCCCTGACGAAAAAGAGGGCGATTTTGGCTCTGAGTACTCGCAGTACACCTGGAAGCTCAAGTCCCGCAAACTCGAGTTTCCGGATGTGAGCTCGGCCCTCACCGCTCAACAAGGCGGCGCTGGAACGATGCTGATGTCGATGGTGAAGCAGCTCTCTGAATACATCGGCAAAGCCGTCAAAGAAGTCACTGTCACCGTTGTGATTACTCAGAATAAAAAACCGCTTGAATTTTCGGTCACGACCTATTTTGTCGATTATGACAAAGAGATGTCGTTCGGCATGCCGTCGGGGTTGTAATGAAATCAGCCCGCGGCTTTACGCTGCTTGAACTTCTCATTTCACTGATGATTCTGGCGACACTGACAGCGCTCTCGGCCCGAGCCATTCAGCAAGCCATTTTTTCGAAAGCGAAAATCCAAACCCAAGTGGATGAAATGAGCAAGGTCCGCGACGCTCTAAAAATTATGGAGCGAGATATAAATCTGGCGTACCACTACCGTGACCTTGAAGAAGAGTTTCGCGAGGCCGTTGCAAAATCATCCATCGCGGCAACGCCCACGCCTGTGCCGCGCCCAGGTGCTTTTGTTCCTCCACCCGGGGGAGGATTTCCGGGCGGAGCTGCGGCGCCAACTCCCGTTGACCCGAAAGAACAAGAGAGACGCGCAAACCGTGCGGACCCCAAAACCGAGTTTATCGGCACCGGCGAAGACATGGCTTTTGCGACAATGAACTCAGGACGACTGACCGAACTGCAAGCTCAAGCTGATTTTGTCAAAGTGGGATACAAAGTTGAAACTTGCAAGCGCCTCTCGGGCAAACAAGAATCCGTCAAATGCTTGATGCGAAGAATGGATCCTTTGGTTGAGGGGGACATCAAAGAGGGCGGTGAACAAACCGTGCTGCTCGAAAACGTCTCGGAGTTTAAGCTTCGATACTTTGGCAAAGGCAAGCAAGACTGGGTTGACGCCTGGTCAAGCAAGGATGGCGATGCCGTCGCCAAAGACAGTTATCCCGGCGCGGTCGAAATCAGTCTGACCGTCGAAAATGGCGAAGAATCGGCTAAGGCTAAAAAACGTAAAATCTCGATGCAGCTCGTGGTCCCCATCCGCTTCCCTAATAACAAAGAAAAAACAAAGGGAACGGCGACTGGCGGAAGCCCCGCCTCGGGAGCGGGACCATGAGATTTACGCGTGATCTTCTCTCGAGTCGAAATCAAAAAGGGATCGCCATCATCATGGCGGTCTTTTGCACGGTTTTGATTTTGTACATCGTGAACGAAGTGACCTACGAAACCAATGTCGAGTACATGATTCACGCCCAGTCGGTGAACCGCCTGAAAGCCTACTATGCGGCGCGCTCAGGGGTTGAACTGAGCCTTCTTCGCATCAAGGTTTACAAGACCGTCCAAAAGCAATACGGCGCTCAGCTCGGGGCCCAGGCGGGCTTGCTGAATTTGATTTGGAGCTTTCCTTTAGGTTGGCCGCCCACCTTGCCGACCGAGGCCTCGGGCGTTGAAAAAGAAGGCGTGCAAGATAAAGTCAAAGAAGCGCAGATGGATGCCAATTTCAACGCCACCATTTTTGATGAAGGCTCAAAAGTGGACATTAACGATCTGACCTCGCCTTCTAAAGCACTTGCCGAAATCACGAAAAAACAAGTTCTTAAAATTTTTGAAACAAAGATTGAGCTTGAACCTGAATGGGCCCGGACCCACCAAGATTTGGTTCCAACCGAGCTTGTCAATAATATCATCGATTGGCTTGATGCCGATACACAATCACTCAACAACGGTGACGAGCGCCAGTTTTACAAAGATGTTCCCGACACGGCCAAGACATTTCCGCCCAATCGTGCTTTTCGCACGCTGAATGAATTGCGCCTCGTGGCCGGAATGAAAGATGAGTACTTTGATCTGCTCGCCCCAAGCATTACCGTGTTCGGCGCCAAAGCGATTAATCCCAACTCCGCCTCCAAAGAAGTTCTGAAGTCGCTCGATTCTTCGATCACCGATAAAGTTGTGGCCGAGATCATCACTCGCCGTGATGACCCGAGCAACGGCGGATTTTTTTCGAAAGACCAAGAGTTTTGGGATTTCGTGAACTCTAAAGACGGCCGGGTATCTCCCGATGTGCAAAAAGACACCCCTTTGATTTTTGATGCCGTCAGCAATTTTAGCATTCGCAGCGTGGGCGAATACAATGGCGCTATTCGTGAAATCAATGCGGTGGTTTTTGATATCGCCAGTGCCGCCGATATCGTCGGCAAAAAATTAAAAGCAGAGAAAGCCGCAGCGGCAGGGCCGGGCGCAAACCCCGCACCACCTTCCACACCTGGAGTCGGAAGCGGCCCCTCGGCAGGTGCCCCTTCTGCCGGCCGAAATACTCCTTCCAAAGGCCCCCCTCGCATCGTATACTGGTACGAGAAGTAAGTTTCTCGATTTTATCCTCAAGGACGAGGCATCATGAGAGCCGTTGGTATCGACATCGGAACCTCTAGCATCAAGGTGTGCGAGGTCCAAAGCACCTCAAAAGGTGTCCAAATTCTGTCTTTCACGGAACACCCACTAGGCCTTAACCCGGCCCACGACACGGAGCTCGAAGTCCTCGAGTTTTTACAGGGCCTCGCGCTTCAGTATACCAATAGCCAGACTAAAGTCGTGATGGCACTTAAGCAAGATCGCGTCAGCATCCGCAACAAGACATTTCCTTTTGCCGATCGAATGAAAATCTTGAAGAGCTTACCTTTTGAGCTCGAAGAAGATCTTCCCTTCTCTTCTGAAACGGCCATTTACGAAGCGCGCACGATCCGTCTGCTAGGAAATCAGGCCGAGGTTCTTGCCGCCGCGTCGCCGAAACACCGCATCGCTGAGTTTTTGCAGAAGTATCAAAGCGCCGGACTCGATATCGACATCTTGACCGCCGAAGGCTTAGCGTTTGCAAATTGCTTTTCGAATTGGGATGGCCCGATCCCCCAATTACCGCCCGCGCCGATCGAGCTCAATGAAGACGGCGGCGAAACTCCGCGGACTGACCGCAAACTAAAATTGATGATTCAAATCGGTCACACCCATTCAATCGTGTGCGCTTTTGAGGGCCAGGCCCTTGTCGGGATTCGCTCGGTTCTGTGGGGCATGAAAAATGTGAGTGAGGCCATTTCGCGTAAGTACGAAATCCCCTTTGTCGAAGCCATGCGTGAAATGCGCAGCAAAGCGTTTATTTTGCCCAACAAAGAAGGCGCATCTTACGATCAAATTGTTTTCTCGGACACGATCGCAGTTCCATTTAAAGACTTTGGCCGCGAGCTCAAGCTTTCGATGCTCGAAATTGAAACCGAACTTGGCGGCAAAGTTCTTGCTGCCGAAGTGACCGGCGGCGGTGCGGGCATCATGCATCTGACTCCATTCTTGACCCAGATGCTGGAAGTCCCCGTCAATCCAGCGCAAATTCTCACCTCGTTTGTGACCAACTTCGAGAAATCGCAAACCGTCGATCACTTCATTGGAACCTCACTGGGTCTTGCCCTTGAAGGCTTGCGCAAACCACGCAATCCCGCGCTTCAGTTCTTGCGTGGAGAATTTGCGGCGACCAACGAAAGTCTTCGGGTCTTTTGGGAGACTTGGTCGCGCACGATCGCCTGCGTCGCCAGTGCGATTTTGATCTTCTTCGTCTTTAGCAACCTTCGCGAGTCATCGGCGCAGAGTTTGCTGACGAAGGCCCTCGACGAGGTGAAGAACCAAGCAAAAATTGTCGCTCGCCTCGGCCCCAAGCAGGCAAATGAATCCGGCGTTAAAAAATATATTCGCGACAAACGCAAACGGGCACAAGAGCTTCGCAGTCTTGAAGGCCTCTCGCGCATGAACTCGGCTCTTGAAGTTCTTAAAAAAATCTCGGACTCGGCTCCCACCAGGGGATCGATTAATTTGAACATCCGCTTTTTGCGAATCGAAGACACCAACGTCGTCTTGGAAGGTACCGTTGAAAACGCGGCTCAGCGAACGGCCCTGCAAAAAGCCTTAAGCTCGGTCGCAAAAACCGGACAGCTTAACGCCCGCGAAGGAACTCCGGCGACTGGTGTTCTAGGAATCCCGTTTGCATTTGGCTTTGATGTCGACCGTGGAACCGAAAAATAAGGAAGACTGACGAATGAATTTGGAAGACTTAAAGGACCGGCTCAACTCCGATCTCCAGCGAACCCAGGAGCGACTGGGCGAGAACTCAACTTTTGTCGCTCTTCGCGATCGCTATGATTCATTGACACCCTTGATGCAAAAAGTGGTCATGGGCGGCGCGTTTTTTGTTTTAGTTCTGATCTTGTTTTTGATCCCTTACGGTAAATACGAAACCTCAAATGAAACGATTGCGGAGTTTGAAGCCAAGCGCAGCTTGATTCGTGATCTTTTTAAGGTGCAAAAAGAAATCAATGAAACACCTGAAGTCCCGATGCCTCCGGCCACGTCAGCCGTCAAATCACGGATTGAATCAGATCTACAAAGTGCGCAACTCCTACCTGAGCAAATGAAGGGCGTCTCTGTTCTGCCGCCCGTCAATAACGATCTGGTTAAAGCGTTTCAAAATGAAGGCGTCGTTGAAGTCAGCTTGGGCCAACTCAACTTGAAGCAAGTCGTCGATTTGGGTTACCAATTTCAGAATATCAGCCCCAGCGTTAAAATGAAGGACCTCGTCATCCAGGCCACGCAGGCTGATCCTCGTTACTTTGATGTGGTTTACCGATTGCTTGTTTTAAAAGTGACTCCCGATGAGGTCCCCGCTCCAGAAGAGGCTCCGAAGAAACGAGGCCGGCGGTAATGGATCAGCTCAAACTCATCTTGAAGTTTGTTTTTTCGCACAAACTTAAATACCTCGTGATGGTTTTGGCCACGATGGTTTTTGTTGTGTTGTTGTTTCCGTTTCAAGATGTTGGTGATTCGATTTCATCGTTCGTGGCAAAGCAAACCAACAATCAGGTTTACCTCAATTTTGAACGCCTCCGAACGAGTTTCATTCCCCTATCGGTCGGTGCTGAAGAGTTGAGCATCGAGACACCCCAGTTTCCGGCGATCTCGGTACAAGACATCGAAATCACGCCTTCAATGGGCGCCTTGATCACGCAAAAGCCCGAAGGAACTCTGGTCGCGAAGGGTCTGTTTAAGGGTGATGTTGAAGTGACCGTTAAGCCCGGCAAAAAAACCGAAGCCGGCTTGGCCACCCACTATTTGTCTTTGTCAGCACAGCGCTTGAGTCTGGCCGAAATTCATAAGATCGCGCAGTTGCCGATGCTCTTAAAAGGCAAAGTGAACTTGACCGCATCTGGAACCGCCGATCCGACATTTGCCGATCAACCCGACTTCGACGTCGATCTCAAGGTCGAACAGTTTGAACTGCCCGCCGGTTCGGTTGAAACCCAAATGGGACCTTTAAATTTACCTGAACTTAGACTCAGCCAAGTCGAAATCAAGGGACGCCTTTCTGCTGGACGCTTCAACATCGAACGCGCCATTGTCGGCAAAGATGGTGACGAACTTGCTGGAACCATCAAGGGCGGTATCAATTTGCAAATTCAAAATCGCGGCAGAGTCGCGCCGGTGATTGGGGCCTACCAATTTGAAATCGACCTCCGTGTGAAGCGTTCGCTGCAAGACAAAGCGAGCCTGTTTTTAAGCTTTCTCGAAAACTTCAAAACGCCCACGGCTGACGGCGCCCGCTACCAATTCAAGCTCAATGCAACGAGCCCGGAAATGCCGCCCTCGATGAGCGCGTTGCGTTAAATTCGCCTCTCGCCCGCCTCTTTTTTCGACAACTTGCTGCATTTTGTTTGAGTCTGAATCCAGATTTGCAAGACTTTCGCGCAGCTGCGAGATCCCCTTGTGGCCTTGTTGAATTTGTCTTGAAACCACCCCACCGGGATGGAAGAACGTTTCAAGACTGATGTAACTCGTCTTTAGCGACAAACGAATGAGACGGGTGGAGGAGGAAGATGTCTGGAGTGAATAAGGTTATTTTAGTAGGACGCTTGGGAGCTGATCCCGAAGTGAAGTCTGTTGGCAACGCTCAAAGCGTGGCGCGCTTGAGCGTCGCAACGAGCGAAGTTTGGACAGGCAAAGATGGTCAGCGACAAGAGCGCACCGAATGGCACCGTGTGACCGTTTGGGGACGCCAAGCTGAAAACTGCGCCAAGCACTTGGCTAAAGGTCGACAGGTTTATGTCGAAGGACGCTTACAAACACGTTCTTGGGAGGATCAACAAGGCCAAAAGCGCTACACAACCGAGATCGTTGCAACGACGGTGCAATTCTTGGGTGGGGCTGCTGGTGAGCGCGGAGCTGGAGCGACCGCTTCAAACTCTGGACCTGGAGATTCTTTTCAGGATTTCAGTCCAGAACCTTCTTTCGATCCTGCGGACGAAATTCCTTTTTAAGGATCACCGAATCTGAACCGAGATTCGAACATAAAAACTAAACCAAAGAAGAGGGGACGAGAAATCGCCCCTTCTTCATTTGCCTCACCGCACCGATTTTCTCTAGAATGGAGGCATGACTGTCTCCGGCAAAGTTTTATCAAAAGTTGCGCAGACTTGCGCGATAACCTTAGGTGTCGCGATCCTGATTGCACTGATCTCGGGTTGCTCCGTTTACAAATCAAATGGACGACGCACCTTCGAAGACAAAGCGGGCGACAACATTGTCGACCGTGAAGTTGGCCAGGGCACCCGCGAAACTCCCAATAGCGCCTTTGATCCGGTTGAGGGCGAGGGCCTTTGTTGGACTCAGCCTGCTCGCGATCCGCTTTGGTCTCTTCCTGAAAATTCTCAAGCTGTTACCCGACTGAATATTCGTCTCATCAACAGTGAAGTCATCGAGGTCTGCCTTGAATCTGAAGCCCGCTCTCCGAACGATTAGTCTTCTCGCCCTGCTGCTTGGTTTTTGCCCAGCCATGGCGCAAGAAATCATTCAGCTCAAGGGAACCAAAGCACTGATTAATTTATCTGGCAGCGAAGCTTCGGCCGGAACTGAGTTTTTCGCTTTGGACAGTGGCGGTAAGAAACGTGCTATTTTAAGAGTCCGCCAAGTTAAAGGCGATCGCGCCATTGCAGACGTGATCAAAGGATCAGCCAAAACAGGTCAGAGCCTGCAACCTCGCGGTGGAGCCGCCGCGGCTCCTGCTGAAGCGCGTGTTCAAGATGTTGCTTCAGAAGATGACGGGAGAGCCAGCGGCGAAGACCGAGTGGCGCGACCTCGCGGCTTTTTAGGTCAATTTCTCAAGCGCGGAACGGCCGTTGGCGTCCTTGGTGGATTTGCACAAAACTCGATGTCGCTCACAGGCAAAGGCGGTGGGTTCACCGAGGACCTGACCCTGACCGGCAACAGCTTTAATGTCATGGGCTTTTACGATTATGACCTCTCAAAAAGTTTTACGATTCGCTCAAAGGCAGGGATCGAAACTTTTGATGTCAAGGCCTCGGCCAACAACGCAGCCATTTGTAGCAACTCAACTACGTGTGATGTCAGCTTTACCTATCTCTCAGGCGAAATCAGTGCCCACTTCAATTTTATGACTGGCAAGACCCGAGCCTGGGCCGGTGCGGGCTTGGCCTTCTTGCTTGCTGTCGCAAAGAAATCAACGGTCACGAACCTGGATGCTTCAAATGCGACCAACAATATGATTTTGCTTGGCGCCGGCGCCGACATCAGTGTTGGCTCGGGCCGCTTTATCCCAGTCTCTTTCGAGTACGGTATGTTCCCGGCCTCCACAGTCAAGGCCACGTCGATACTTTTGCGCGCTGGTTACGGCTGGAGATTTTAAATGAATTGCCGAATTTGGCTCTTAGTCAGCCTGATAATAAGCCTTGCAGGTTGCACGACACCCAATCAAAAACGTCTTGCGCTGGCCGCTAGCGGCTTCGCCGCCGGCACCGCCATCGGAACGGCCACAGCACCGGCCGATGAGCGCAAAGAGTTGCATGCGATCTATTGGGGCTCACTGATGGGATTAGGTGCGGCCTTAGCCGGAAACTATATCTTTAATGACGAGACTCACCTTTCACTTTTGAGCCAAGAAAATCAAAAGCTCAAAGCCGAGTTGGATCTCATTCAAGCCGGAACCAAAATTCTGGTTGATCAAGGCAAAGGAAAATTCAAAAACCCTGTGGGCGAAATTGAACTTCAAGGCAAAAAAGCCAATTGGAAGATCTATCAAGTGGACCGTTGGACCAAAGAGGGCCCGAACCGTTTGTACCACCAAGATAAAATGATCGAAATCACGCCTCAGGCCGAGCCATGAAATCAAAACTTCTCATCGGGCTCCTAATGCTCTCTGGCCTCGGCAATCTCTACGCCTTTTACCATTGGCACCAGTCACAAAACCAATTTTTTAATCATCAAACACAACTCGAGGTCCAAAACATCTCAAGCAGCCAAGCCTTGGATTCGGCCGAAGAGTTGTTTTTTCTGCGGGATTTACTGGGGCGTTGGTTTCAGTTTCAATCTTCAAATTACCTGGCCTCGCAGGCAGCCCTCCTACCCTGGCTCTCAAAAGATTTAGCTGAATTGCGCCAGTCCGAAATTGGACGGCTCGCGCCGAAGATGCGGGATCAGCAAATCGAGCAAACTTCTGAAATCTTGGCGATCACTCAACATGCCGAGCCGCTGGTCTTTGAGGCTTTGGTTCAAGTCGCTTTGATCGAAGATGGCAAGTCGACGCTCTTTATTGTCCAAAACAAAATTCAGATTCAAAAGATCAAGCGCAGTCTGGAAAATGTTTGGGGGTACCAGGTTTTACAATTTCAATCGCGAGTGACGACACAAAAAACCGCGCTGAAACACCTGTCACTCGCCTATGGACGTTTGAGTCTGGTGACCCTTCCTTGCGTCGCACAGGATGTGAAGGTCTCTGATCCAGAAGCCGTGCAAGTCAAAGTGGTTTCGACCCGGAACTCCGAACTTCACCTCAACCCGTCACGAATTCTAACCGAGCGACTGACTTTGACGGCCCAGTGCGAGGGTTCGGAGTTTAAGTTCGACGTCCTCACCGACTCAAAGACGACTCGCTTCGTGGCCTTGGAACCCAGGGATGGAAAACCACTGGCACCCAAGCCTCAGGCCAAGGCACGGGACCGCAACGCGATTAAGCAATCCCTTGCGAAAGAGTTGGGTTTTGAGATTGAAGAATCGGGCAAAGAAGAGTGATCTTGATCCCTGGTCCACTGCTATGATTCCGAATCTGAAGCTCACCACCAACTGATTGCAATGACTGCCGCACAAAGAAAAGCCCCAAGCCTGTGCCGTTCTTTTTCTGAGACGTAAATCCTTCTTGGCCCGCCCGTTTTAGCTCTTGCGGAGTCATACCGATACCACCATCTTCAAAACAAATTTCGAGCACACTCTTTTTCTGGTGCACCGAGACTCGAACAGGGGACTGGGCCCCCACCTGCACCTGGGCTTCAAAAGCATTCTTCAAGATATTCTGAAACATGCGCTCCCAAGTCTCGGGCTTGAGGGGAACCGTCAGCATTGATAACTGCTGAGAGGCCAAATCAAACTGTGCGGACTGATGCTGAAAAATGAGACCCAACTCTCGGCTGAGAGCTCGCGAAATCTCACCCAGGTGAGCGACGCAGGTTTCTCCGGCTAGAGACCACTTTCCGCGCTGGTGCAGATCATCGGCAATCGTCTTGATTCGGCCCACAGCGCCTTGCAAGAGGCGCTGACGGTCCGGATCTTCGCCGGGACCGTGATCCAAGCCCACCAACATCTGAAGAGCTGTTAACGGTGTTCGAATATCATGGGCGACTTGTCTCGAAACTTTGGACAACTCCTCGTGCAAAACTAACTTTTGACTGAGCCGAATTTTTTGGGTCTCGATCCGAGCAGTGATGAGTCTAAAAACCAAGAACAGGCTGATCATCACGATGACAAATCCCATAAACACAGGACTCACCAAAGTCTGTTGCAGGAGCCCGGTCAGGGGCTGACAATAGTGCAAACGTCCCGCCGGCAATCCATAAAGCGTGAGCGGCACAAGAAAATCGGCTACACAGGTTTGCGTGGGGATCGACACTTTTTTGTTTAAAGTTCCTGATTGAAGATCTTCAAAGGCCACAAGCTTCACATTGGCTCGGCGAACATGAAAGAGCAGCTTCTGCAGCAAGGCCTCGTTACGCTCCACCAAAAGACTTTTTGCAATGTCCTCTTCCCAGTGCGAAAGATAGGTGGTGACCTCTTTACGCGTCCCTGATGCCTCAAGCATGATCGAACCCGTAAAGGCCACCAGAATCAAAAACAGAGTTAAAATCAAGAATCGAATCTTCTGTCTCACTTAAATAAAGCAAAGCGATTACTGTGCCAATTTGAGGGCCTTCGATGAGGAGGAGGACGCATTTGGGCAAAGTTCAAATGTCAAATGTTTGGTCAACCTTGTAAAATCAAGAGGTCCCAAGACGGCTGACGCCGATGACACCTTTAATTTTTTGCAAATCCAAAATCACTTGATTGAGCTGGGTCGTATTTTTGAGTGAAACATCAAAAGTCGCAATCGCCTTGTGGTCGCGGGTCGTACGAACCTGAGCGGTTTGAATATTAATGCCTTGAGCCGAAAAGACCTCGGACATGGACTTCAAAAGACCTGGAATATCTTGTGAAATCACCTGAATTTTAACGGTCCGTTCGTGACCGTCAACGGAGCTGTCTTTGTTCCACTCAATTTCAACACGCCTGTCTTGATCAAACTCAAAGGCCTTGCGGCAATCTGAACGATGGACCGTGATCCCCCGCCCTCGCGTGATGAAGCCAATAATCGAGTCACCCGGAATCGGATTACAGCATTTCGCATAATACACCAGGACGTCTTCCATGCCGCTGACCTTAACGAGCGAGCCTGACTTGCGAATCTTTTGAGCCGCTGACTTAAAAACTTTTTGGATAAAAGTCGGCTCTTCTTTTGTCTTCGGCGAAGTTGAATCGGGCAAAAGATCGGGCGCTAGGCGCTCACGAACTGTTTTTGGCTCGAGCTTTCCGTAACCGACTCGAACGAAAAGCTCTTCTTCGCTGTGCAACCCAAAATCAATGATGAACTGATCATACCGCTCACCTTTACCAATGTACCGGGTCGCGGCGGCGCCAAACTTTCTAAACTCGCGGTCCAAAAGTTCTTTTCCTGCCGACAAGGCGTGTTTGCGCTGCTCCTCTTTGACGAACGTGCGGATCTTACTTTGTGCTTTGTTCGTCACACACATCTTGAGCCAGTCTTTTGACGGCACTTGACTCTGAGAGGTCATGATCTCGATCGTGTCCCCGTTTTGCATTTGGTACTTGAGGGGCACCATGCGCCCATTCACACGTGCACCGACGCATTTATTACCAACATCCGTGTGAACACCGTAAGCAAAATCTAAGGGTGTTGCCCCTTCAGGAAACTCGCGCACTTCACCCTTGGGAGTAAAAACATAAATTTCAGCTTCGAACAAATCCGTTTTTACCGTATCTAAAAACTCGTCGGAGCTCTTGACCTGCTGATGCCAGGTGAGAAGCTCCTTCAACCAATCAAATTTTTTGGTTGTCGTATCCTCCACTTGACGGCCGCGCTCTTTGTACTTCCAGTGGGCTGCGATTCCGCGTTCCGCGATCAGATGCATCTCTCGGGTCCGTATCTGAATTTCGATGCGCTCAGCCTTGGGGCCAATCACAGTGGTGTGTAGGGATTGGTAGTTGTTCGTCTTAGGCATGGCGATAAAGTCTTTAAAGCGTCCCGGGATTGGTTTCCACATCGAGTGGATATGCCCCAGAACCTCATAACACTGGGGAATCGAATCGACCACCACCCGGAAGGCGAGCATGTCGTAGACTTGCTCGTAATCGATATTGCGGGCTTGCATCTTCCGGTAGATCGACCACAAGTGCTTCGTTCGGCCATAAATTTCAAACGACTTAAAGTTGGCTTTGTGAAGTTCATCCGAGATCATCGATTGCACTTCTTGGATGAACTTGGCTTGGTCTTTTTCTTGCGCGTTTACTTTTTGGCTCAACGAGTAGTACATATCAGGCCTTAAAAACCGAAAACTCAAATCTTCAAGTTCAATTTTTAAACTCGAGATACCAAGGCGACTTGCCAGCGGACAATAAATCTCGAGCGTTTCCTGCGCAATGCGCGCCTGCTTCTCGTAAGGCATGTGGTTCAGCGTTCGCATGTTATGCAATCGATCGCAAAGTTTGATCAAGATTACCCGAACGTCTTTACCCATGGCCACGATCATTTTGCGAATATTCTCGCCTTGACGCTCGTTCGACGTCTTAAAATTCATTTTCGAAATTTTAGTCACACCATCCACGAGCATCGCGATGGTGTCGCCGAATTCTTTTTTAATTTCGGGCATCGTCGCGTGAGTGTCTTCAACCGTATCGTGAAGAAGCCCCGTCGCGATCGAATCCAAATCCAAGCGCAAATCAGCTAAAATCCCAGCAACTGAGAGCGGATGCGAAATGTACGCTTCACCGCTTCGGCGGATTTGTCCTTCGTGGGCAGCTTCAGAAAAGTGGTAGGCCTTCTCGATGATCGACAAATCGGCGTTCGGGTAATAGACCCGAATTTTCGCTGTCAATTCATCTAGAGATTTTAAGTGCCGTTCTGATAAGTGTCCCGACGCTGCAACTTCTGACATGCACCGAATTTATCGGAGATTTCTGAATTTTTTTAATAGTTTAGACGCTGAAAGGCGAAATAACTTTGATAGAAGAGATAAGTGGGACTTCGGGCGTCCAGCGGCAGGAATCTGGATCAGGACTTGGGCAAAGACCAAGCCATGATGAGAGGCTTATTTGTTGAGGTCTTTTTCGATTTGTTCTTCGGGCGTGCCCTTAGAAAGGTCGTGTTCAAAAGCCACGTTGCCCGCAGCAACTTCGCGCAAAGACGCGACAATCGTCTTGTTGCCCTTGGTTGCAACGGTCATCTCAGAGCCCTTCATGACTTGTTTCGCGCGTTTAGCGACAAGCAGCACCAAAGCGAAGCGATTGGGTACTTTGTCCAGGCAATCTTCAACCGTTACACGAGCCATGAATCCTCCAGATATCGAAGGCTTAGGTTTAGTCTTTCAAGAGAAGTTGATCAATGATTTTCTTGAATATGGCAAAGGAGGCTTCGAACTGGTCATTGACCAGCTGGAAATCAAAATCCTTGGCATAAGCCATCTCTTTTTCGGCGTTGGCCATACGGACGTCAAAGTCAGCCGGGGTCTTCGAATCCCGCTTCAAAATGCGACGACGCAGCTCGTCAATACTGGGGGGAAGGATGAAGATAGATTTGGCCGTCTCAGGGTACTTGGCTTTAAACGTCGCGGCTCCCTGAACATCCACATCCATGATCACGCACTTCCCGTCTTTCCAGGCATTTTCGAGCTGGGAGAGCGGAGTGCCGTAAAAATTGGTATGAACTTTGGCCCATTCAACGAAAAAGTGCCGAGCCACCAAAGCTTCAAAATCTTCTTTGGTCACAAAATGATAAGGATGACCTTGGGATTCGCCATCTCGCATGGTGCGGGTCGTGTAGGTCACAGTATCAAACAACCGGGGTTCTTCCCGACAGATTCGTTCAACAAAGCTGCTTTTGCCCGCGCCCGAAGGAGCGGCAACGATGATGAGCTGGGTCTTCATTCGACGTTCTGCACCTGTTCTCTCAGTCTTTCGATGTTGCTCTTAGCCTCTACCACGATTTGCGTGAGCTTGGAAAGACTGGACTTGGAGCCAATCGTGTTGACTTCGCGAAGCAGCTCTTGCGTGTAAAAATCCAACTTCTTTCCTTGGGCTTCGCTCGATTGCAAAAGATGGCGGTAGTTTTTGACGTGCTCGCGCAGCCGGCTGACCTCTTCATTGATGTCAGTCTTGTCGATTTGCATCACAACTTCTTGTGACAGACGAGCTGAGTCAATCTCAAGACCCTGGAGACGCGTTTTAATTTTTTGCTCGAACCGGGCCAATAAATTTTGATTGGCTTCGTCGCGAACCCCATGAATGTCGGCGATTTCACTCTCAAGCTTTGCAAGTAAATCTTCAAGGTCACCCTTCAAGCTTTTACCTTCGCGCCTGCGCTCAGTATCGCAAGCCTTGCAGGCTTTTTCAAAAGCTTGCAACAGGGCTTTTTTTTCAAGATTTGAAACATCCGCCTCGCTTTCGATTCGCAAAACTTCAGGAAGCCGCGCAATTGTTTCGACCTGTGCCTCGCCACGAATTTTAAGATCCTTGGCGATTTGCTTGTAGGACTCCATGTATTGTTTCGCCAGATCACGATTCAGAACAACCTTAAGCTGCGACTGATCAGCTCGAACCTTTCGGCTCACAAAAACATCAACGGTTCCGCGTTCAAAGAATTCTTCGAGTTTTTTCTTCAGATCCGACTCAAATGGGTGAAACTCACGCGGAAGATGAAAACGTGTTTCGAGGTACCGGCCGTTCACAGCCCGAAGGCTGACATCAATTTGACTCTTCTGGGACTCTGCCCGTCCCGCACCAAAACCTGTCATGCTTTTCATGTTGATGATTCTCCTAGAAATTCTTGGACTCGGGAAGTGAAAAACGGCACATCGCCTTGCTGTCCCCACAAAATACGTTCGTCACGCTGAAACCAGGTGCGCTGCCGTTTAGCAACGTGCAGGGTGCTGTGGTTGATACGCTCTTCAAGTGCCGCTAAATCTGGCAGCTCCGGATCTTTGTTTAAAAACAGACCGGCTTCTTTGTAGCCCACGCTCTGCAAGGGGTCCCAGTCTCGCAAACCCCGGGCGATCAGCGCTTGCGTTTCTTGCACAAGACCTTGCTTAAGCATCGCTTGCGTCCGCGAGCGCACCCGATTCTTAAGCTCCTCGCGCTCGACTTGCACCCCGAGCTTAAGGAGCGGAAACGGAAAGTCGGGCTTGGAATCTTTGTACTCTTTTTCGATTTCAGAAAGTGACCGCCCTGTTCGGCGAATAATTTCAAGCGCACGAACAAGTCGGTAATGGTCGTTGACCGAGATCCGGGCCGCCACCAGAGGATCTCGGCTTTGGAGTTCAAGATAGAGATTTCTGGCGCCATCAACGTTTTCGAGCTCCGCTTGTAGCTGCGCCTTGATTTCTTCATCGGCTTTTTCCACAGGCAGCATTCCGTTCTCAAGCGCCTGAAAGTAAAAGCCGGTTCCGCCAACGACAAAGACAACCTTAAACCGGGAGCGACACTCGTCCAATGTTTCGCGGGCCAAGCGCGAATAAATCCCGGCCGTGATTTTTTCGGGAGGCGCAATTCTTTGGAATAGAAAATGAGGAACTTTTTCGAATTCGGCTTTTGTCGGTGCGGCAGAACCAATCAGAACATGCTGATAAATTTGCACACTATCGGCATTGATAATTGCGCCGCCAAATTTTTGCGCGAGCTCAAGGGCGAGATCTGATTTTCCGCTCGCCGTGGTCCCGACGACAAAGACCACTTTCACGCCAACGTCCGTCCAAAATCTTTTTCAAGTTTGGCGAAGCTGTATTCAACCGATACCGGGCGCCCGTGCGGACAAAAACTAGACATCGTAAATTCATCCATCGTGGTCAGCAAGGCTTTCATTTCTTCGAATGAAAGTGCTTGGCCGGCCCGAACCGCCGAGTGGCAAGCCATCGTTGCCGCCAGATCACCGACGTAAGTTTCAAAAACAAAACTGCCCCCTTGTTCGGCCATCTGAGTGGCCGCTAGGTCCAAGATTCTGGGAAGGCTGGACTCTCGGATCCACAAAGGTGCCGCCCTAACGCCAACGGTCTGCGGACCCATTTCTTCAAGGTGAACGCCAAGTTTGGCGAAATCTTCTGCTGATTTGAGCAAGGCTTCTTTTTTATCGGGTGACAAATCGATCGACAGCGGAAACAAGAATTCTTGAACGTCCATGCGGCCGACTTTCCAAGCCTGCATGATTTTTTCAAACAAGACCCGCTCGTGAGCAGCGTGTTGATCAACCAACACCAGCCCTTCACGTTTTTGACAGATCAAGTAAGTGAGGTTGGCTTGCCCTAAAACCTGCAAACCTGACCACGACCCGCCGATCGATTCTGCCGGGGTGAGTGGGGGCTGAACGGCACCAGCACCATTGACCTGAGCTCGAATTTCGCGAAGAGACTCCAGCGTGACACTCACTTGCGGCACTAGGCTTGATGACCGATAAGGCCCCCCCGAGGATTCACGCAGAGTTTGAAAGGTAGGTTTGACCTGGTACTGCGTCGATTGCAAATCGTGACTTCCGAACGAAAGATTCTCGGGCATCGGTTCAGGGACTCTTGCACTGTTCGTTCCGCGCAAAATTTGTTGCACCCATGGTGCATTCTCTAAAGTTTCACGGACCGAAGCGCTCACCGCCCGGAAGGCGAGTGAGGGCTCGGCAAATTTGACCTGCGATTTGGTGGGATGAATATTGACGTCGATTTGATCCGGCGCCGTCTCAACCCAGGTCACGACAAAGGGATACTCCCCATGCATGAGCATCGTGCGGTAAGCCTCGACCACCGCCGTTTGCAAAGCGCGGTCTTGGATCCAGCGGTTTTGCGCCAGGATCCAAATATTTTTTGAAGTCTTGGCCGTCTGATTGGGATCACCCATGACCGAGTAGGCGGCCACTCCGTCGCGTGTGGCTTGGCCTTCGTACAAAGGCGTGATGCCAAACACTTGTTCGGCCCGTTGCTTGCGCCCGGCCGCACTCATAAAGTTGAGATCAAGACGGCCTTCGACAAACATTTGAAATGAAACTTCGGGACGCGCCAATGCCATGGCCTTCATTTAGAGTACGGGAAATACGCTTTGGATCAGGTTCAGTATCACGCCTCCGATCAGCGAAAAAATCAGCGACTGACAAAGCGGCAGGAAGGCCGCGCCCGTCAATAACGGGGCCGCGATGTCGTAGCCCAGGCGCCGCCCGCCCTGGTCGGTCAGCAGCAATACGCCTTCAAGCTTTGGATGCGCTTCCGGACGCTCAGCCCGCTTCAGCGTCAATTCCAGCCACTCCGCGCCATGGCGGAGGCGTTGCGGCGCTGCGTGATCCAGAAG
>JBKCUU010000087.1:0-29148 GCA_046318155.1 Bdellovibrio sp.
GGCTCAGGTGCCGCAGGCGCAGGCTCAGGTGCCGCAGGCGCAGGCTCAGGTGCCGCAGGCGCAGGCTCAGGTGCCGCAGGCGCAGGCTCAGGTGCCGCGGACGCGCCTTTTGAAGCCTCAAGTTGCTTTTGAAGACGCGCATTTTCTTCTTTGTAAAATGACAGATCCGCAATGTCTTCGCTGATGATTTCGTATTCGGCCAATTTTCCTTGAAGCTCTCGCAGCTGGGCTTCCAGTGCGGCTTTATCATCAGAACTGATACCAGGAGCCGCCGCCGCCGCTCCTGCCGTTGGCGCTTGAGTTTTTAAAGTCTCGATTTCGGATTGGCGGATTTCGAGTGCTTTTTTGAGCTCTTGAATCTCTTCAAGCAAAGGCGCTGCAACGTTCCCATCCGGAGCCGCCTGGGCCGCCGATGCGACCGCCGAAGCTGCGGGTAAAGCGTTGGCTCTTTCGAGAAGTTTTTTGAGAGTCTCTTCAAGCTCACCCATCGAAGGAGAGAGCCCCGCCCCGGCTTCTCCCGATTTTTCGGCGGCCCGCGCCGAAAGAAACGTGCGGTAGGAGATGACAAGTACAAACAGGACGATAAGCCCGACGAGCCCCTCAATGATCAGAGCGTTGTGTCGAATGATAAGCTGAATGAAATTCTCAAGATGCACAGCTTTATTTTGACTTGGGAATCGATCCTTGGTCAACAGGCAGCGACCCCTGGTCGCGGTTCTTGAGGCCCCAAAAAAACGCGACCCTAGACCTTTTGCCTAGCCCGCGCTACTCTCCCCGACAAAACGAGGTCTGACATGTTTGAATTAGTCATCGAGTCCGCCGAAATTTTGCGCCCAACGACTTCTGCGGGAACTCAAAGTTGGAAGAAAGAACTGCTGAACATTGGGATCTTGGGTGGAAAAATCCAGACCTTCAGCACCGGCCCTTTGAGCGGCGCCAAGACACTTTCATTCAAAGGTTTGACGGTCTTGCCTGGATTGATCGATTCGCAAGTCCACATGCGCGAACCCGGCATGACTCACAAAGAAGACCTCGAAGCCGGAACACGCGGCGCTGCCCTTGGCGGAATCACCGCCGTTTTCGAAATGCCCAACACCGTGCCTGCGACGACGACTCAAGAAGCCCTTGAAGACAAATTCAAGCGCGCGCAGGGCCGAACCTGGGTCGACCACGCTTTTTTTGTTGGGGGCTCACCCGATAATGTCGAAAAGCTGGCCGCACTCGAAAGACTTCCGGGCACCCCTGGAATTAAAATCTTTATGGGCAGCTCCACCGGAACGCTTCTGGTGGATGATGACCCCACCCTTGAAAAAATCTTTCGAGCCGGCTCTCGCCGTGTCACTTTGCATAGCGAAGACGAGGCCATTTTGCGCGCAAACAAAAAAATTGCGATCGACTCGGGCGATGTGAAAATGCACCCCGTTTGGCGTAGTGTCGAGTCGGCGCTGTCTTCAACAAAGCGCCTGCTTGCACTGGCCCGCAAAACAGGCCGTCAAGTCCACGTACTGCACGTCACATCGGCAGAAGAAATGGAACTCTTGGGTGATTCTAAAGATGTCGCCTCGGTTGAAGTTTTGCCTCAACATTTGACGTTGTTTGCACCGGATTGTTATGAGCGGCTGGGCACTTTGGCGCAGCAAAATCCGCCGATCCGCGAAAAACGCCATCTCGAAGGCCTTTGGAAAGGGATCCAAAACGGAACCGTGGACGTGCTGGGCTCCGACCACGCGCCACACACGCTCCAAGAAAAAAATCAAAGGTACCCCAATACGCCTTCGGGAATGCCCGGTGTACAAACCACCGTTCCGGTTATGCTCAATCATGTGAATCAAGGCCGATTGTCGCTTGAACGGTTTGTCGAACTGATGACAACAGGCCCTCGGCGCGTCTTTGGTGTCAAAAATAAAGGGCTCATGAAAATCGGTGCCGACGCTGACTTTACCGTCGTTGATCTCAAAGCCGAACGCACCATCGAAAACAAATGGATCGCGAGCCGCTCGGCCTGGACACCTTTTGACGGAATGAAAGTCAGGGGTTGGCCCGTGGCCACCATCGTGCGCGGCCACGTCGTCATGCAAGACGACCAACTTTTGGGAACCCCCCTCGGTGAAAAGGTGCTCTTTGACGTCTGACGTTCCTCACTCCCCGCCGCCCGAAACCCCAGCGAGCCCATCAAACCAAATGAAGATGCTGTTCTTTGGCGGCTTGCTCCCCGTCATCGCATTTACACTGATCGAACATTTTAAGGGACCGGTTTGGGGGACGATTGCAGGTTTGATTTTTGGCGCGGGCGAAGTGATTTACGAGCTGAATCTGCGTCTCGGATTTTTCTTTATCGCCATAGCGGCTCTGGCTGGATGGGCCGCGCTTGCTTGGTCTACCGAAGCCTGGGCTTTTTTGAAAGGTCTCGGAACTCCGCTTTTGATGGGTGCATATCTGCTGATTGAAATTTTAATTTTTCGTTGCCGCAAAATGAAGTAGGACCTTGTTGGGGTGTCCAAGGCTTGAAAGATAAAAACCCCACTCAGATGAGCGGGGTTTGAAGTTCTGTTTAGAAAACAGATTTCTGTGTTCTTAGCGAGAGCAAAATGGGAGATCAGGCTGGATCTGGCAGATGATCTCACAAATCGCAGGATCGCCAAGTGGGCACTCACCGGGCTCGCCGGGCTGACCGGGCTGACCGGGCTGGCTTGCGGGTTTTCCAACATAAATCTTGTAGCTTGAAGCTGTTTGTCCGGCAGCGTCTGTGACGGTGACTGTCGTTTCACCTTCGCCAACACCCGTGAGCTCACCGTTTGCATCGATTGTCGCAATCGCCGCATTCGTGGAAGCGTAAGTGTAAGGCGCCTTACCATAAACACCCGAGAATTTGATCTTCTCAGACTTGCCCATGGTTGCCGCATTGGGAGACACGAACAATTTCTTGTTCATGACGGTTTCAACAGCTGACAAAGCATCAACGCGGCAGTCACAAGCCGTTTGAATTCCGACCTTAACTCCTGTTGATTGCAACAACGCCTTCATGTTCTCAGGCGTGAGTGTGGGGTCCTGCGAAAGCAAGAAACCAACAAGTCCCGAAACCAAGGGAGTTGCCATCGAAGTGCCAGACAAATTGCCGTACTTATCAGAGGGCAAAGTTGACATGATCGCATCACCGGGAGCCGACAAGCTGACTTTGGCTCGGCCGAAATTCGACCAGCTTGGCTTAGAATCGCTCGAGTTCGAAGCGGCAACGGTCACGACATTCGAAAGACCCGCGTTGGCAGGGTACACTTCGTAAGTGTCATTGTTTTTGCCATCGTTCGCTGCAGCCGCAATGAAAATGATGCCGGCTTTTTCAGCTCGAGCAATCGCTTCCAAAATCGGACCCGCTTGATTGCGAGGAATCGCCGCGCCCCAAGAGGCCGAGATCACTTGCACTTTTTTCTCGATCGCGTAGTCGATCGCTTTCACACCGTTGTTCAAATCGCCGGAGCCGTTTTCGTCAAGAAAGCGGATCGGCATCATCGAAACACCGGGAGCCAAACCAATCGTCCCACCATCAACCAAACCAGTCGCACCAACGATACCGGCACAGTGTGTTCCGTGACCGGGGTTCGCGCTGCTTGTTTGATCCATTGGGTCATTGTCGTTACGAGCAAAGTCGTAACCAGGCACCATATTCGGAGCCAAACTCTTGTGCCTGTAGTCAACACCGGTATCGATCACAGCCACTGTAATTGTTTTCGAACCTTTATTGCCGGCCTTCGCCCAAGCTTCTTCAGCGCGAACTTTTTTGATCGCATACTGATCTTTCAGCGCTTGTGCATCGAAGGGTGCCTCAAATGTATGCAATCGAGCATTTGGAACAACATATTCAATGTTCGGATTGCTCAAAAGTCGAACAAGTGTCGCGACTTTTTCGCCATTGGGGATGTTCAGCTTGAACAGCTGACCTGCCGCGTGATTGTCCATCACGTTCAGGCCATCGAAGTTCATCGACTGAAGAGCCCATGGGCTGCGGTACTTTACAAGATACTCAGCGGCCCAAGCGGGAGCCGAGTTAACGAGAATGGCGCTTGCGAACAAGAGCCCTTTTAGAATGAAACTTTTCATATTACCCCTCCGTGGTGACAAAAATCATAGACAGGGTTGGTTCCAAACTGAAACCAAATAATGTCGAATGACGATGCAGGTCGAAAGATTTATTTTTTCACTCTTTATAAGATAGAGCGGAAGAAGGCCCCCGCAGCCTCGTGTTATTTTGCAGTTGCACGCCTTCTTTCGCGTCGACAGAATGCTGCGACATGAGTTGGTTTGTTCTGATTATATTAAGCCTTATCGAGGGCCTGACCGAATTTTTACCCATTTCATCGACGGGCCATTTAATTTTGGCATCGGCGTGGTTGGGCATCAATGAGGATCAGTTTGTTCAGAGCTTTAACATTATTATTCAGTTCGGCGCGATTTTGTCGGTCCTTGTCTTGTACTGGCGCAAGTTTTTTCCGATCCGCCTCGAGTTCTACAAAAAAATCTTTGTCGCCTTTCTTCCGGCCGCCGTTCTGGGCTTTCTTTTAAAGTCTGTTTTAGAAAAGTTACTCGGAAGCGTCTTGGTCGTCGGCGTTGCTCTGTTTATTGGTGGGATCGTTCTCATTATGATGGACCGCCAAGCAACCAAACGAACTCCGACCCTGACGATTCAAGGCATGACTTTAAAAGACTCTTTAATTTTGGGATTCGTTCAGTGTTTGGCTCTGATCCCCGGTGTTTCACGCGCGGGCGCCACGATCCTTGGTGGAATGGGGCTTAAGTTGTCGCGCGAAGAAGCAACCGAGTTTTCGTTTTTCTTGGCCGTCCCCACTCTCACGGCCGCGGCCGCTTACAAAACACTCAAAATTGCGCCCAGTCTGCAAGCCTCTCAATTCGATGAGCTCCTGATTGGAACCATTTTGTCTTTTGTCTTTGCCTTGTTGGCCATCAAATTCTTCATCGGGCTCGTCAAGAGGTTTGGCTTGCAGCACTTTGGCTGGTACCGAATCGCACTTGGGCTTTTGATTTTTCTCGCCTTATCTCAAGGATGGTTATGAATCACGATCTGGTAACGACGCTGCTGGCAGGGACCTCTTCAACTTTTCAAGAAACTTGGTTCATGATGCCTAATTGGAAATGGATCGGACTCGCGTCGGCTCTGTTTTTGGGATTTGTTTTAACTGGACTTCTACGACCCCTCTTATCGGGATTGAGTCAGTCCTTTCAGAAAAGGACCCCCCCGACAAGCTTCGCTTGTTTTCTCTGTGAGCAACCCCTTCACCGCCCACTTGCATGGCTTTTCGTCAGTCTTTTGTGGCTTGTCACTTGGAAAGCGCTGGCTCTGCCCACAACAATGGAAAATACGCTTCGCATTTTATCGCAAATCATTTTGTCGATCGCAGTCGTACGTTTAGCCTATATGATGGTCGAAGCTGGAGGCCGCAAGCTCAGCGTTTATGTCGAAAAGACTCCAAACAGCCTGGATGATCAACTGGTTTCCTTTGCGACGAAGTCGCTCAAAATTTTGATCATCGTTTTGGGTCTTTTGATTGTTCTACAAAACTTTGGCGTCAACGTCACCTCGCTCTTGGCAGGCCTTGGCATCGGCGGCTTGGCGATTGCATTTGCCGCGCAGGAGACGGTGGCCAATGTTTTTGGTTCCATCACGATCATCACCGACCGCCCCTTTCAAGTCGGCGATCAAATCAAGGTCACGGATACAGAAGGAACGGTCGAAGAGGTCGGCTTCCGCTCCACTCGCATCCGAACCCCTTATCAGTCTGTGGTGGCCGTCCCGAACTCGATCATGGCCAAAGAAAAGATCGATAACATGGGCGTGCGTCCCCGCCGCCGAATCCGTCACACGATCGGTTTGACCTATGCTGCGACCCAAGAACAGATCAGATACTTTACCGACAAAGTCCGCTTCATGCTGACCCGGCACCCTCAGGTTTACAAAGATGACGTGACCGTTGTATTGAGTGGCTTTGGCGATTCTTCACTGAATGTTTTGGTGAACTGCTTTGTCGTCGCGGCCACGTGGAACGAAGAAATCGAAATTCAAGAATACTTGCTCTTCGAAATCATGACGATCGCCAAAGAAACTGGCGTCGAGTTTGCCTTCCCGACCCGCACTCTTCACATGGCCGGCCCCGTTCCCGGGGCCCCCACCTAAAATGGCAAGTGACCATTATTCTTCTTTGAACTTAGGATGGGCCCGAAACCACGCCAAAAATTTGGACTGATTCTCGGAAGGAACAATCTCAAGACGCGTTTTTAAATGGCGCTGATCTTCCGCCAGAGAGCACATGAGCTCGAGCTCGCGGCCTTCTGCGATGGTGATAATCACGGTCGAATAACCGGCCACCCAATCCGGAACAGGATCTTGAGTCCGCAAGCCACCTTCGCTTAAGTCTAAAACTCGAGTCGAAAACTCTTGCGTCCCCGAAACAACGCGGGCCGGGTAATCGACTTCAAACCGGTTAAACTTGCGAGTGACAAACGGAGTTTCGGCTTTGACAGGGCGGACAGCCGTAATTTCAGAATCAAAATCTTGGGCGGAGAGAATCACCGGCGCCTTGATTTTAACAATACGGGTGTGCAGAAGCTCCGCACATTCGCCGTCTCGAAGCGGCTTCCAAGCGGCCCAGCCGGGCTTCCAAACCAAGACCGTGGCTTTTTCAGAATCTCGCAGGGTTTCGAGGATGACCCGGGCTTCATTGGTCGACAGATCATGCACGGTCCAATTGTGAAAGTCACAATTCAAAGACCAGGACTCTTCGGTTTTCATAAGTTGCTTCATCCATGATGCAAACATGCGAGGTTACTTTTTCTTTTTCGGGTCCGTTTTCTTTTTCGAAGAAGACGAAGATTTTGCAGAACTGTTTTTAGTCGCAGGAGCCTTAGCCTCGGGAGCGTCGACCTCGGCTTTTGATGTTTTCATCAAGGCGCGAGTTTCAGCTTTGATCTTCTCGGTCTCGATTCGCATTTTTTCAGCATCCAGCTCGGCTTTTAGAGTTTCGGTTCTGAGGGTGGCGGATTCGAGTCCTTGAGAACCCATTGATGCGCTGTCTTTGAGTTTCTCTCGCTCGGCCTTGGCGCGCTCGATCTCCGCCTTCAATTTCTCGGCCTCGGCGCTGTGACGCTGCATTTCGTTTTGCTGATCGGCCACCTGCTTACTCAAACGGGCGATTTCATTTTGCGTCGAGGCCAGCTCTTTGTTGTTTTGCGCCCGTGACTTCTCGGTTTCGTTTTTAGCTTTCAGCAAAGCCTGACGAGATTTGTCTTCTTCTTTTTTCAACCCGGTTAGTTTTTTGCGTTCGTCATCAAGCTGCGAGCGCACCTTTTCCAGCTCAACTTGAGTCGCTTTTATCTCTTCATTGTTTTTCTTTGCCCCCTGCTCTGCTTTTTCTTCTTGGGCTTTGAGTTTGGCAATCTCGTTTTCGGCACGCGCTTTTTCGGCCTCAGATTTCGCTTGCTCGGCTTGGGATTTTTGCAACTGGGCTTGCGCGAGCATCAAGATTTTTTGAGTGTTTAACCTCGTCTTTTCAAACTCACGCGAAGCTTCTGCTTCTTTTTGTTTTGCACTCGCTGCGGCTTTGAGCGCAGCTTCGGCTTCGTCTTGAGCCGCCTTCGCCTTTTTCTCTTCATCAACCGAGAGTGCCCTCAATTTTTCCATCTCTTGCTCAGCTGTTTTTTTGCGAGCTTCCGCTTCTTCACGAAGTTTTTTGGATTTCTCCCGTTTGTCTTGGAGCGCTTGGATCTGTTTGTTCAACAAATTTTGCTTTTCTTCGGCAAGCTTCTTTTGTTTATCGAATTCGTCCGCTTCGTTTTTGGCACGGGCCAGATCTTTCTCGGCCTGAGCCTGTTCAGACTTTGATTTTTCTTCAGCGGCTTTGGCTTGCGCAATCGCGGCTTCGGCTTGCGCTTTGGCCTGCTCCCGGCGGCGTTTTTCGTCTTCGGCCCTTCGGCGTGCGTCTTTGGCCTCGGCCTGTGCGGCTTCTGAATCGGCTATGGCTTCCTCGGCCTCGATCGACTTGTCTTGAGCTTGGACCAGATGAGGTGTCATCGAAATAGAAATGAGTGTCGCGAACGCAATCAATAAGAGCCGGCGCATGCAGTCCCCCCCAGAATCTCTATTTGAACACAACTTCAGCGCGCTTTCCAACTGTGCCAGGACTCCGAGGCTGACTTTGGGCGGCTCTGTTTAAAACTTCATCACTGCTCGGCCACTTTGGTGGCGGCTGACGAGCAAATGAGCGTCCTCTTAAAAGAAGAGGGGCCAAGTCTCGTCTGGCCCCGACCTTGCTCTAGTGAATGTCACCCCCCCATAGCGGCCTGGTCCCACCCCCCCCCAACCAGGTCGCTGTTTTTCCCCTCCTTAAGTCCTCGAGCAACAAGTTCTGGTCTGATGAAAAACAGGTGGCCCGCTTATTCTTAACTCATGCCATCGATCAGCGCTTTTCTTTGTGTGGTGAGCTTCATCACGACACCTTCATTTCTCTTGGCCGCCACACCTGCGGGCGATCCCCTTTTGCGCGTGATGATCGATGCCGGTCACGGAGGAATTGACGCAGGTGCGGTCGTCGGGTCTGCTCGCGAATCCGAAATCGCACTCAGCGTCGCCAAAGCTCTTGAGCGCCGGCTCAAATCGGACTCGAGGTTTGTGGCGCTGATGACCCGTGACCGCGATCAGATGCTGAGTTTAAGTGAGCGCGTGCGCCGTGCTGACGCGGCGGAGGCCGATCTGTTTTTAAGTATTCATGCGAACAGCTCTCCCGATCAGCGCGCGCGGGGCGTGGAGTTTTACTTTCAGAATCAGCTCCCGCCCGACGAAGAAAGTCTTTTTCTCGCCGCGAGTGAAAACAAAATGGAAAACGTCGTCGAGGCGGCGTATGCCAGCGATGATCTCAAGAAAGAAAGCGACGTGCGTTCGATCGTCGAGGATTTGAAGCGCCAAGTTCGCTTGCAAAAGTCCTTTCTTCTCAGCCGCAGCTTGGCCCGAACGTGGCAAAAAGACGAAAAAATTGATGCGGGCTCGATCCGCCAAGCGCCCTTCTTTGTCATCGCCAAATCGGCACGTCCGGCGGTGCTTGTTGAGCTCGGCTTTTTGACCAACCCCATCGAAGCCCGAAAACTGATGAAATCCGCCACGCAAGAGCAAATCGCGGCGCGCATTCATCATGGTCTTGTCGAATATCTCGGTAGACATCAAACCAAATTCCCCCTAAATTGACGGCTCACTTAAGGAGCCCGCATGCGTCTCGACGGCCGCCAATTCAGCGATTTGCGCCCCATTAAAATCACGCCCCATGTTGCTGAGTTCGCTGAGGGCAGCGCTTTGGTTGAGTTCGGCAAAACAAAAATTTTGTGCACCGCCAGCTATGAAGACATGCCGCCAAAATGGCTACAAGGTTCCCACTCGGGCTGGGTCACGGCCGAGTACGGCATGCTCCCCCGTTCGACACAAACACGACTACGCCGTGATAAATCGATGGCGAGCGGCCGCACTCAAGAAATTTCGCGTTTGATTGGCCGCTCACTCCGTGCCGCCGTCAACTTAAAAAAACTGGGCGAATGCCAAATCACCGTCGATTGTGATGTTCTGCATGCCGACGGTGGAACACGAACCGCTTCGGTCACAGGCGGCTTCGTTGCCCTTGCGCTTGCACTCAAAAAGTTAAAAGGCCTTTCTGAAATTAAAGAGAATCCCCTCACCTCCTACATCGCCGCGGTCAGCGTCGGGATCAAAGAGGGGCAACCCTTTTTGGATTTGAATTACGACGAAGATTCGACCATTCATACCGACATGAATTTTGTGATGACCCACTTGGGTTCCTTTATCGAAATTCAAGGCACGGCCGAGCAGCAAGCTTTTACCCGGGCGGAGCTCAATAAAATGCTTGATGTGGCGGACTCTGGTTGCCGCGAACTGTTTCGCAAACAAGCCGAAGTTATTGGCGACTTCTTCCCGCTTCAGCTGAGCTAACAAGGACTTCACGATGCATCTGTGGATCGGAACCACCAACAAAGGCAAACTTTCTGAACTCAAGATGCTCTTTGAAAGAGAAGTCCCCGGCATCGTGATCCACTCCTTGTCCGAGCTGCCGTCTTACATGGCGCCCCCCGAAAATGGTCAGACTTTTTTGGACAACGCCCGCATCAAAGCCCGCAGCCTCAAAGCAATGAAGCCCGGCGAATGGGTGCTGGCCGAAGATTCAGGCCTTGAGGTCAAAGGACTTGGCAACTTGCCTGGTATTCACTCGGCCCGTTACGCAGGCCCCAAAGCCTCAGATTCTGAAAATGTCGCCAAACTTTTAAAGATGATGCAGATCCGAGCGGTCACGGATCGCAGTGCTCAATTCACCTGCTCGATGGTGGTCTTTACACCCGCAGGTGAAGAGTGGCTCTTTCAGGGTGAAATGAAAGGCTCGATCGCCAAGACCGTGGCCGGACAACACGGCTTTGGCTACGACCCGATCTTCACTCCAGACGGCGAAACTCAAACCCTCGCGCAACTTGGCGCTGGTTATAAAAATCAAAAATCGCACCGCTCAGCCGCCGCGCGCCAGTTGATCGAAAAACTCAAAGCGACTTAGAGACGAGGTGGCCAAGGCGCGCCTGGCTTTCTTTACTGACGACATCGTCAGCAGGAGCCGACCAAAAGCTTATCACCGGGATTCAAAATCGGAAGCTCCCCGGAGAGATCAGGGAGATAAAGAAAGCGGACATTTTTTCTGCTCTCGTGTAGCCACTCAAGTAAAGTGCCCGGCGGAGTGTCCCGTTCGTGTTGCAAAATCTAGAAGGCGGGTGAGCTCATAGATGAAGCTCAATCCGGTTTGCCGCTGCTTCTCGCTGGAGGCGGTAAAAAGTATCGATCTCTATCTTAGACCAGTCTTGATAGATGACAAGATCCTGCCCGATAAAAACATCCAATTGTCGGCGGATACTTTCATTGGGACTCAAGATCACGAGGCGACCTTGGGCGCGCTGCTGTTCGATGGCCCACCTCGCCACTTCTTTGAGTGCCCAAATGCTCAAAAAGTCACATTTCGATAAATCCAACGCCACCCAGCTGCTGGGAGAAGGTACTGACATTTTAAGCCCCGCAATGGTGCGTTTATCGGCGAATGCGTCCACGCGCCCCGCAAGGCTCACGATGATCCAACTCTGCTCAGGATTTGAGCCGTCGTTTGTGTCACTGCTTGAAGCACGGTTTGCAGCACTCTTTGAAAGACTGAATTTCTGCACGCGGGTGCGAATTGAAATCGACATTGAAATGAGAACTCTCATTCAACTTGACCCTTGTCAAACAAGCCTTCAGCCGTTAAGGTCCGAGACCATGGCGGGTCTCAAAATTTTCAGCGGAAATTCGAACCCAGGATTAGCAAAAAAAGTCGCCGAAGCGGCGGGCGTTCAGCTCGGTTTTTGCCAACTCAACTCTTTCGCTGATGGCGAAATTCAGGTCGAGGTCCACGAGTCCGTTCGCGGACAAAATGTCTTCATCGTTCAGAGCACTTGCCCCCCGGCCAATCAAAACTACATGGAGCTCTTCATTTTGATGGATGCCCTTCGGCGGGCTTCGGCGGCCTCGATTACCGCCGTCATTCCTTATTACGGGTATGCCCGCCAAGATCGCAAAGTCGCTCCCCGTGCGCCGATCACGGCCAAACTGATGGCGGATTTGCTCACCACTGCGGGCGCAAGCCGGGTGGTTTCAGTCGATTTGCATGCCGCTCAGATTCAGGGCTTTTTTAACGTTCCCGTGGACCACTTGTTTGCCATCCCGACGCTGGCCCGTGCCTGGCGCGATTCTTTGGGTTTTGGCGACGACTTTGTCGCAGTGAGTCCTGATGCGGGTGGGGTTGAAAGAACCCGCGCCTTTGCCAAACGGGTTGAATGCCCCATGGCCATCATTGATAAACGCCGTTCTGGTCCGAATGAGGCCAAAGCTCTACACCTGATTGGGGATGTCCGCGATAAATCGGCTGTTATTATTGACGACATGGTCGATACCGCCGGAACGCTCACACAAGCAGTTGACAGTCTTTACAAGAATGGGGCAAAACGTGTGTTCGCCGTTGCGACGCACCCTGTTCTCTCTGGTCCGGCCATCAGCCGTATCGTCGAGAGCAAGCTCGAAAAAATCTGGGTGACGGATACCATCCCGCTCTCAGAAGCCGCACGCAACAGCGGAAAGATCGAAGTGATTTCGGTCGCTCCTCTCCTGGCAGAAGCCATTAAGCGGATCGACGGCAACGACTCGGTCAGCTCGCTCTTCGATTAAGATCCTTCTGGGATTAAGATCGAATTCGGGTTTAAAACAAGATTGAATTTTAATGAAGAGGTAAGTTATGAGCACGCAACGTTTTGAAATGACAGTTGAACCCCGCGAAACCGGAAAAGCAAACAGCCGCGAATTGCGCGGCACTCGCCGCGTTCCGGCTGTGATCTACGGGGCTTTAAAGCAAAATCACAACGTTTACCTGGACGTCGGTCAGGTCAATAAATTCAACACTCGTGCGTATGAGAATGCTCTCTTCAATTTGAAATCTTCCGATTCAAAATTGAGCAACATCGTTGTTCTGATGAAAGAAGTTTCGATCCATCCTTTATCTCGCATTCCTGAACATGTGGATCTCTTCGCTCTTGATTTGACGAAAACTGTTCGTCTGTCAATCGAGATCAAAGTTGAAGGTAAAGCCATCGGTATCGCTGAAGGCGGTCTCTTGAACGTGGTCAATCGTACAATCGAGATCGAGTGCTTACCCACTCAGATCCCCGAAGGTATCACTGTCGACGTCTCGAACATGGGCGTCGGCGACGCCATGCACGTTTCTGATTTGACACTTCCTGATGGCGTGAAATTGATCTCGTCTCCTGACACAACAATCGTGGTTGTGAACATGGCCGAAGAAGAAAATCTCACTCCCACGCCTGCGGCAGACGCCACGGCAGCAGCAGCAGCTCCTGCAGCCGGTGCAGCAGCGGCGGCTCCCGCGGCTGGTGCTGCAGCTCCTGCAGCGGCCAAACCTGATGCAAAAGCGCCCGCGAAGAAGTAATCTTCTCAAAATGGGCCCTAAGAAATTTGTCTCCCTTGAGACCAATTTCTTAGGGCCTTTTTTTTTGCAACTCACACGGATGGCTTCATGAATACGTATCTCATCGTTGGTCTCGGCAATCCAGGGCCCCAGTACGCCTTTACCCGGCACAATATCGGTTTTTTAGCCCTGGATATTTTAGCGCGCAGTTATGGTGCAAAAAACTGGAACACCGAGCAGAAAGCCTGGGTTCTTAAGTTTAAGACCGACCAAGGCCAGATGATCTTGGCCAAGCCTCAGACTTTCATGAACCGCTCGGGTGAAGCCGTTCAGGCTCTTTTGCACTATTACAAAGTCCCGATTGAAAACATGCTGGTCCTGCACGACGAGCTGGATATTGGGTTTGGTCAGTTGCGTTTTCACAAGAATCGCGGCGCTGGCGGCCACAACGGGATTAAAAGTATCACCGAACAACTTGGAACTATGGACTACGCGCGCCTCAAGCTGGGGATCGGGCGCCCGCCCAAACCCGGGCCCGATGTGGCGGACTGGGTGCTCTCGAAATTTTCGAAAGAAGATGAGGGGGCATTGAGTGACTTTTTGAATAAAGCAGGGGATGCTGTCGAGTCTTGGACGGCGGAGGGCCTTTCGGTCGCGTCGACCAAGTTTAACTGACTAAGGTGAACGAACTCAGGTTAATGGCTAAAAATATGGATAAAGAGAACCGCAAGTTTTGGTTCTCAAGAGAGTGAGAGCACATGGCTTTGCAAGTTGGAATTGTCGGTCTTCCGAACGTTGGCAAGAGTACACTCTTCAACGCTTTGACATCGGCCAAGGCTGAAGCTGCCAATTACCCTTTCTGCACGATTGATCCGAACGTCGGCGTTGTCACCGTTCCGGATTTACGACTGGAAAAAATCACGGCTTTTATTAAGCCGCAGTCGGTTGTTCCCACAACGGTTGAGTTTGTTGATATCGCCGGCATCGTCAAAGGCGCCTCACAAGGTGAAGGATTGGGCAACCAGTTCTTGTCTCACATCCGCTCAACAGATGCGATCGTGCAGGTCGTTCGTTGCTTTGATGATCCCAATATCATTCATGTCTCAGGTTCAGTTGATCCCGTTCGCGACGTCGAGATAATTAATACCGAATTGCTTTTAGCTGATTTTGAATCGGTTGATAAAAAGTTAAAGACCGTCGAGAAGATGGCCAAAAACACCCAGGACAAAAAACTGAAGATGCAGTTCGACGTGATCAAGCGCACCCACGAGTATTTGGCGCAAGGAAAACCGGCGCGCATCGTACCTGTTGATGACAATGAAGCTCCCTTTAAACAAGAGCTGCATTTATTGACCGCAAAACCCATGCTCTACGCTTGCAACGTGGATGAAAAAGACTTTCAAAACGGGGGTAATGCTTGGGTCGAGTCCGTTAAAAAGCATGCCGAGGCTGAAGGCAACGCCGTCGTTCTGATTTGCTCAGCAATGGAAGCCGATATCGCGCAACTTCCGAAAGAAGAGCAAAAAGAGTTTTTGCAATCCTTGGGCGTTGAAGAGCCCGGCATGAACCGCCTGATCAACGAAGCTTACAAACTTTTGGGTTTGTACACATTCTTTACCGCGGGTGAAAAGGAAGTCAGAGCTTGGACCATCCGCAAAGGCATGAAGGCTCCTCAAGCGGCCGGCGTGATCCACACGGATTTTGAAAAAGGCTTTATCCGCGCCGAAACTTACCATTGTGATGATTTGTTTAATCTCAAATCCGAAGCGGCGGTCAAAGAGGCCGGCAAATACCGCCTCGAGGGCAAAGAATACCCCGTCAAAGACGGCGACGTTTTGTTCTTCCGTTTTAACGTTTAAGCTTTGAGCCTCTTGATCGGCGCCTGGGGAGTCATTCCTCCTGCCGGCGGCGGCTCGAGCAAGGTGGGATGAATGAGTGCTCACGCAGAGTCTCCTCTACTAGAACTGGGCGCCTTTGAATTGGCGGGCAAGATTCGTTCCGGGCAATGCACCTCGCTCGAGGTGGTCGATGCCCATATTAACGAAGTTAAGAAATGGAACCCGCTGATCAACGCCGTTGTCGAAGACAACTTTAACTCAGCTTACTCGCAGGCCCGCGCCTGTGATGCCGAAGTTCAAAAACGACGGACTGCTGGTGCGGACGCCGTAAATACATTGCCACCTCTCTTTGGGGTTCCGTTCACGCTGAAAGAAATGATTTCGGTTGCCAACTTTAAGCACACACTTGGCTCTGTTCACCGTCGCTCGTTTATCTCAAAGCATGATGCAACCGTGACCACTCGGCTTAAAAAAGCGGGCGCCATTTTAATGGGAACGACCAATGTCCCTGAGCTTGGATTTTGGTTTGAATGTGCCAATGAAATTTATGGCCGCACCAACAACCCCTATGATCTGTCGCGAACTTCGGGCGGCAGCACGGGCGGCGAAGCCGCGCTTGTTGGCGCTGGAGCATCGCCCTTTGGTTTGGGCTCTGATATTGGCGGCTCTGTTCGTATGCCCGCAGGTTTTTGCGGCGTCTTTGGCCACAAACCCAGCGGACGCTTGGTGCCGATGACCGGTCACTTCCCCATCTATCACACCGAGGCCGAAAAATGGCGGGGCGATCGATACCCCCTGACCGTGCTGGGCCCTTTAACTCGCAAAGCTTCGGATCTCTATCCGCTCATGGAGCTCTTGATCGGGCCTGACCAAATTGATCTCGAAATTCGGCCTGGCTTTAAACTCAAACCCCGGGTGACCGATTGGACGGGTAAAGTTGTCTGGGTGATGCCCTCGCCTTCGATCAAAGGTGTTGCACGAACGACACCCGAGATCGCCGAGACGGCTATGACGGCCGCCCGGTATTTTGAAGCCATGGGCGCGACATTAAAAGTGATGCGAGCCAACGTTTTTGAAGACGCCGTTAAGTTGTGGTTTGCGTCTCTTTCGAAAGCCAGTGGCCGCAGCTTCACCGAAATTTTATCTGATGGGCAAACCATCGATTACAAGCGCGAACTTCTGAAGCTAGTCCTTTTTAAAGGTGATTATACATTGCCGGCTTTGGGCGCGAGCCTGCTCGAAACTTTGTCCCGAAGATTTGAATCTAAACTTGAAGGCACAAAGCAAGAGTCCTTCGATCAAATTGGTCAACTTAAAAAAGAACTTGGCGCCCTGCTGGGGGAAGATGCCATCTTGATCCTGCCGGTGCACCCGCGCACAGCCCCCAAGCACAACACGCCCATCTTAAGGCCGTTTGATTTTGCGATGACCGGTATTTTTAATGCCCTCGAAGTCCCCGCTACAGCCGTGCCGATGGGACTTGGCGAGCAAGGACTCCCATTAGCAGTTCAAGTCATTGCGGCCGATGGCCAAGATCATCTGACGATCTCGGCGGCCGAAGTTTTAGAGTCTGCATTTGGCGGCTGGCATAAAGCGCCTTTTCCCACTTGAGCTGGGGTTCGTCACTTTTTAGCCAGCAAGGACAAGACCAATGCGCCTTTGTTTATGCGTTAGTTAATAAATCTAAGCAAAGGCCTGTCGGCCATCGATCGTTTGCAAATTCCAAAGTTGGGCATACAAACCATTTTTGGTCATGAGCTCTTCGTGCGTGCCTTTTTCTTTGAGTAAGCCTTGATCTAAAACTAAAATCTCGTCAGCGCCCACAATCGTCGAGAGCCGGTGCGCGATCACGATCATCGTGCGGCCTTTACGGACCTCTTCGAGTGATTTTTGAATGAGCGATTCGGTCTCGTTGTCGACCGCCGAAGTGGCCTCATCCAAGATCAAAATGGGCGGATCTTTCAATATCGCACGCGCGATTGAAATCCGCTGCCGTTGACCGCCCGATAGCTTTTGACCGCGCTCGCCAATCACCGTGTCGTACCCGTCTGGGAGCTTTAAGATAAACTCATGGGCATGCGCCCGGCGAGCCGCCTCCATCACGGCTTCACGCGAAAGCTTGCGGTTTAATCCATAGGCAATGTTATCGGCAATCGTGCCCGAAAACAAAAAGACATCTTGTCCGACGTAGCCGATGCCTTGACGCAAACTCTTGAGCGCGATGTCTTGGATGTCCACACCGCCAATCGAAATAGTCCCCGAACCAACTTCGTAAAAACGCAGGAGCAATTTAACTAAAGTTGATTTTCCAGATCCCGTGGGCCCCACGAGCGCCACCGTTCGTCCGAAGGGGATTTCGTAGCTAAAATCTTGAATCGTCGTTTCGCGGCCCTGATACGAGAAATTGATTTGATCAAACTTGAGTGGTTGATTAAACGGCGCGCGCGCAAGGGCCCCCGGCTTATCAACGATGCTTAAGGGAGTTTCGATAATGTTAAGTACCCGATTGGTCGAAGCCATGGCGCGCTCAAAAAGATCAACCGTCTCGGCAAATCCCGTCATGGGCCAAAGCAGACGCTGAGTCAAAAACACCAACACCCCGTACATCCCCACGTTGAGCTCCCCGCGCAGAACCATCATCCCACCGAAGAGGAAGGTGCATAAAAACCCAAACAAGATGGCCATACGGATCAGTGGGATAAAAGCACTCGAGATGCGGATCGCGCTGGCGTTTGCGGTCAAGTAATCTTGCGAATCCTGCTCGAGAGTTTTGGCTTCGCGCTCTTCCATGGTAAAGCTTTGAATCGTCGCGATACCAGTGATGTTGTTCGACAGACGCGACGACAGTGCCCCGGCTTTTTCGCGAACAACACGGTACAAGGGTGCTGCTTTGCGCTGAAAATAAAAGGCGCCCCAAAGAATAATCGGTACCGGAACAAAACTGACCACGGCAATCAACGGCGAAATCGCAAAGAACACTCCACCCACCAGCACAACGGTTGAGACCAGCTGAATGATGGAGTTGGCGCCGCCGTTTAAGAACCTCTCAAGCTGATTCACATCATCATTTAAAATCGAGACCAATTGTCCCGAGGTTTGGTTCTCAAAGTAGCCCATGTCCAATCGCTGCAAGTGCGCATAGCCTGCTTGGCGCAGTTCATGTTGTATCGACTGAGCGAGCCCGCGCCAGGTGATGAGCAACAGGTATTCGAACAACGATTCACAGACCCAAATCACCAGGGTCAGCCCCGCTAAGAAAAACAATTGTTCTTGCGGCGACTCATAACCCAACTTCGCAATGAAACTGGCTTTTTGGCTGACGACGACGTCAATGGCGATCCCGATCAAGATCTCGGGCGCGACATCAAAAAATTTATTCAGAAAGGAGTAGAGGCTGCCCAGCCAATACTGTCTCTTGTATCTACTGGAGTAGGACAAAAGACGCTTCAAGCTTTGAAAACTGTTTTCTTGGGCCTTTCTATTTTCTTTTCTATTTTCTTTTCTATCAGTAGTCATGTTGGTCATTGTGGTCACGCGAGATCCTCGCGTTTGACGGAGCGGGCGCCAAGATGACCTTGGGCTTCGTCTCGAGCCGAAAACGCGATCTGAAAGTAAAACAGAGTCACAAAAAGAACAAGGCCTGGTGCGAGCAACAAGTGGGGCGCCACCGAGAAGCTCTTCCAACCCTCTTGCAACAAGGTTCCCAAGGACACGTCCGGTGGCTGCAGACCAAAACCTAAGAAACTTAGAAAACCCTCAAACAGCAGGAACGAGGGCAAAGCCGCCAAAAAACCTTGTTTGAGCAAGGGCGAGATGTGAGGCCTTAAGTGAACCCAGAAGATTCTGACGGGTCCGGCCCCAACCGCCCTTGCACCTTCGACAAAGGGCTCCGCCGAGATCTGAAGCACCAAGGTGCGCGTGAGCCGTGCAAAGGTCATCCAATGCACCAGGGCAATCGCCAGCGCCAAAAAAAAGACTCGCGCTAAACTGCTCGTCTCCGCCCAAGGCCGAAAAAATAGTACCAGCAACGTCACAAAGACCAATTGCGGAACCGAACTGATAATCTCCATCAAGCGCATCAGGAGGAGGTCCACCCAACCTTTTTTATAACCGGCAAAACATCCCAGTCCGGACCCAATCACCAGGGCTACTATGGCCGCCACAAGTCCCACACTCCAGGTGAGAAAATGCCCCTGCAGCACGCGCACAAGAAGATCCCGGCCCAAGCTGTCGGTCCCGAATGGATGGCGCCATGACGGCGCCGCCAAGACAAAATCCAAATGCGTCTCGGCACCACCCCATAACCATAACAAAAAACTCACCAGTGCCAGGACAATTGTAAAACCAGTGTAGAACTTAAGGACCCGCGACTTCATTTGACCGTCACCCTTGGATCCAGACACATCAAGGCCGCATCGGCCAAAATTTGAAAAGCAATCAGCAAGACGCCAAAAAACAAAGTCAGTCCCAAGGCCAAGGTCCAATCCCGGTTGAGCAAACTCTGCGTAAACTGAAATCCCAATCCCTGGATCGAAAACAAGGTTTCGATCAGCAAACTGCCCGAAAGAAGTCCCGCAGCTAAGCCCGGAACGGAGCCGACATAAACAGGCATCGCGTTTTTTAAACTCCAACGCCAGATGAGCCGGCGTGGATGACTACCTAACGCCTCAAGAGTGCGAATGTAATCTTCTTGGCGAACTTGCCGAAGCTTCACATCGAGCAGACGCCCCAAGCTCAGGCTGGGCCGAAACGCGAGCAAAAAAACCGGCAAAACGTATGAGAAAGCAGAGCCGCCGCCGCCGCCGCCGCCGCCCACACGGATCGGAAACAAATCCCACTGAAAACAAAAAAGCCAAAGCAGCAGAGGTCCCAAAAAAAGTGTCGGCAACGACAGGCCCAGCTGACTGAAGGCCCGCGCGGGCCGGGCCCAAGAAGAAGAGAGGTGCGGAATCGTTCCCCAAAACAAACCCAGCAAAAGGGCAATGATTAAACCCGGCAGACTCAGCGCCATGGTGGCGGTAAATCCCGTGGAGATCACACGTGCTACGCTCTGATCCGAGAAATACAAAGAGGTCCCGAGATCACCTTTTAAGATTTGGCCCCAGTAGTTCGTATAGGACGCCCACGCGCCCTCATGGATTTTGTATTTGGCTTCGAGCAAAGCCCGGATCTCGGGGCGGAGTGCGACCTCTTCGTCAAACGGGCCACCCGGAAAGAACCGAAGCAAAACAAAGAGAACTGTTCCCAGTCCCCAAAGCGTTAAAAGCCCTGTCAAAAGTCTTCGAGTTAAATATCTTCCCATGTCTCTTTGCTCGCCGAGACACTTTCAAACCTAACTTTCAAAGATTCGGTGAGCAAAGAATAGAACTCTTTCGATCCGCCGTAAAGCTGCGTATAAACGTAAGAGTTGGCGAGAACACGTTTGACGTAATTCCGTGTCTCCAAAAAGGGAATGTGCTCAATAAACTCATCGAGATCCAGCTGACCAAAGCTCGACAGCCAACCCCGCACCCGGTGAGGTCCCGCATTGTAACCTGCGGCCGTCAGGGCAAAGTTCTGATCAAACTGCTTCATCAGGCGTTGCAAGTACTTGGTTCCCAGCCGAACCGAAACTTCAGGTTGAAATAAACTTTGCGGCGTAAAGCTCTTTACACGGAGAATTTCGGCCAATTTGTTACCGGTGTTGGGCATGATCTGCATCAAGCCGATGGCGCCCACGGGTGAAATCACATCACGCTTGTAAGCGCTTTCAGCTTTCATGATTCCCCAAACCAAGTGCGAAGCCACGCCAAACTCAGTCGTGGCTTTGGTGACGATGTCTTTGTACGCCTGAGGGTAGGCGTGCTGCCACAAATAGCGAACACCCTCGATGCCGTATTGCGAGCGCAAAGAGGCAAAGGCATTTTGTGCAATCGAAGCCGACCGCTGAAACTGCTCGATCGTTTCGTATTCGGTCATCAAATTTTTAAGGTACTCTTTATTGCTCGTGCGTCGCTCGATATCGTAGAGATCCCACTTAGCCCAGTCGTTCAGACCTAAGATCATGAGGTCTCGGGCCCGTTCAAATCTCTTCACAAGCACGGGATTCGAGAACGAACTGCGCGTGTCATGCGAACTATCAATGGCGCTTTCTTCTGCAACATCCAGGCGTGAATGATCGCTCGAAGGTGCCTCTTCATCTGGCTCCGCGGCGCCGTCAGCCGCAACCCCGGAGAGCTCAACTCCCGAAAACAACGGACTGAGCACGATGTTTTCTTCGCTCTCAGTCTCTTCACTGACTTTCGAAGTCATCCAGGCCCTGCCCTCAAAATCATCCATGGGAACCATCTGCTCGGTAGCCGAAAAGCGAGAGAGCCGCTTGCTCTGCTCGGTCAAAACGGGTCTGATCGGTTTCGGCATGAGTCGTTCAATTTTTCGCAAACGTTGCTGCGAAGCCAGCGCATAGTAACTTTGTCCACCCTCTTTCACGATCGTCTCAAAAGCGGTCTTGGCCGGGCCGTATTTTGCTTGTCTAAAAAGCGTCATCGCGATCCAGTATTGGATGCGATCATTTCCGGTGATCAAATTCTTCTTACGCCCCTTGTTGTTCAACGCACGAACTTCCGAGAAAGCCTTATAAGCACCGTCATAATCACCGCGCAGATAGCGAATCCAGGACAAGTGCCAGCGCGCATCCCTTGCAAGACCTGAATTGGGGTAAGCTTTCATGACCTCCTGAAAGCGGCGCGAAGCCCCGTCGTAATCTTGAAACTGGTAACTTAAAAAAGCAGCTTGATACAAAGCTTGTCGACCCAGCTTTGATTTAGGCGCTAACTTCGCGGCCGCATAATAAGAGCCGACAGCAAGCTGAGTTTCGCCCGAACGTGCGGCGGCTGTCGCCAGAGTCGTTAAAAAACTAAAGTTATTTTTTTTGGCTTCGTAATTCGGGAGCAACAGCTTCATTGCATCCGAAACATCACCTTCATGCAAGAGGTACAGAGCTTCAAGCATCACAACGTCAAACGGATCCTCTCCTTTGACGTTTCGCAGCTGCTCGATCTCGATCCTAGCCCGACCGGACAAGCCCGCCCACTGCAGGTTCTTGATTCGCTTTTTACGCTCGCCCAAACTCAGCACGCAACCCGTCGGCTTGTCATCGACCCTCTCCACGGCGAGGTCCGAGGACCAAGCAATCACGCGCCGGTCTTCAGGATGAGTGACAAATAATTTTTTAAGCCATTTGCAAAATGCCGGTTGATTGTTGATGGCCCGCTCGGACCGAGCTAGCTCCCACAGTAAATCCGAGTGAACAGCCTCATGACGACTCCGTTTTTCGAGACGGAGCAAGACTTTCCGTGCCTCGACAGGTTTACCCTCGCGCAAGGAAATTTTAGCAAGTTCAAACTTGGCTTCATTCTGAAGCTGCAGATTGGGAGACATTTCGAGAAGTTTTTCAAAATTAAATTTGGCCTTTTCAAGTTGCTGCGCTTGGGCGGCAAGACGAGCCGCAAACAGATAGGCGTATTCGACCAATGAGCTTTGTCCCTTGATCACGTCTTGATAGGCACCAGAGGCCTCGGTGAACTTGCCTTGGGACTCTAAAATCAGGGCTTTCTCCATCAACAAAACGGGACGGTCCCCGCTCTCACCGACTTGAGCGAGGCCCTTTTCGACCCAGTCGAGACGTGCGGCTGGCGATTTCGAACGTTGCTCCCGAAGTTTTGAGACCCATTCGGATTGAGCCATCGCCGTCATTGGCACACACTGCACGCCGACAAAGGCTGCGACGACCAAAAAGGTGATCGTTTGACGGCAAAAAGAAAGTTGGCGCATAATTTTCATCCTTGAAACACGCTTGGAGTTCTTTCATGATACTAGCATAAAAAATCGATGCCGAAGTTAAAAATCAAAAAAGATGATACTTGGCGACAGGCTAGCCGGTGGTCGGGTCGGGCTTGGTGCAAGTGTTCGACTTTTATCAATGAGGTGATCTGTGATTGAAAAGAGTGGCGAAATTACCCGCGAAACCTACAAACCAGGCGAGTTTATTTTTTTTGAAGGTGACGTCGACTTTCATTTCTACATCATTGACTCTGGCGAGGTTCAGATCTTTACCAAGAATACTGACGGTGCACGGATCAACATCGCAACGATTGAACCCGGTGAGTCGTTTGGTGAGTTTGCGCTCCTCGATCGCGCTCCCCGTTCAGCCTCAGCGCAGGCTCTGACCAATGTCAGCCTTTTTAGAGTCTCCGAAAAAGGATTTGAGAAATTACTCGAGGAGCTGCCGATCTGGGCCAGCAGCATGCTGCGAAGTTTTGCCGTTCGTCTGAAGAACATGAACGAAGTCTTAAAAACCGTGCCCCAGTTCTTAAAAAAGTAAACTGAGCCTTTATTTGTGCATGAGTCAATCGTACGAGGTCACTTCGTCGATATAAGCGCGCGACAGGTCTTCGAGCTTGCTTTTGATGTCATCATTTTTTTGAATTCGCTTGAGCAAGTCGCGTCCGACCTCCATGAGGCGTTGTTTTTGTCCTAACCAATTGCACAAATACAAGCCCCACTGATGTTGAAAGCTGTCCTTGTCAAAAGGGTCACGGTCGAGATCCACAAGATTCGAGTGTCGGGGGCGCATCCAAAACGACAAGTCGCCAGCGTTGATGAGTTGAAATTGCAACGACAGATTTTCCCCATAAACGGCTCTGATCTCGTCCGTGCGGTCGCTGGTGTTCAGCTGTTCTTGATAAAACTCTGTCGCCGGCTTTGCCATTTTTTTAAACTCAATGATCTGGTCCAGCTGTCCGTCTTTTTGAACCAAGACCCAATAACGTTCAAGGCCCATGCTGCTGCCACTGTCATTGATACGAACGCCATAGTCGACGGCCTCCCAGTTTTGCATTTTAAAAAACTCTTTGCTCGCCTTGAGAGCGGCTCGCAATTCAGTTTTCTGCGCGCGAGTCATCTGAGCAGAAGATTTGAGTTCGAGTTTGTCATACAAAAATCGATGGCCCTGTGTTTTTTTGGCAAGGTAGCGGAGACGGTCGTCTTCGGTCGTTTTGTGGGTCGTGGTCAAAGCCCGAGCGACCTCGTCTGGGACGTCGGCAACCTGTCCCCCCAGACCCGCCAGGTAGGCTTCGTACATCTCTCGATATTTAAACCGCAGATCGCTCACCTTTAAAATTGTCATCAATCGCACAGCATCTAACAGCAACGGGGCCCGGCCGCCGTCGTCCAAATCGACAACCGACAACTGGCGTTTGTTTAGGTTATTCTCGATGTCGAGAACATTTTTCAAATGCGGGTCGCCAATCACGACGCCATCGATCAAAAGCGACGAGTCCAAGTGAAGCTCGGCATTCTCTTTCATCCAAGCCCAATAATGGTTCACGTTGCTGGACAACATCTTGCGGGGGTTCTTTCCAACCTTGCGCCAGAGCGTCTTGATGCTGGCATCCGAAGCGGGTCTACGAGAGTCTGAAATCGCGAAAGCAGTTACGCTGGGTACAACCAAAGGACGCGCCCGAATACCCAAGTCATAGGTGACCCACACCAGAGCCGGGCACAAAAGGGTTAGCAAAACTAGGGCTGGCGACTTCATAGAACTCATCGAGGGATCAAGACCTCAGGGAGCGGCCTTCAAAGTGGAGGCCAATCCAAAGCTGGCAGGCTCCAAACCAAATTCTGTCATTGCCCAGAAATTTGACAGCGGGCCTTTTTTGGGTGCCGCAATTGGTGACAATTTACGGCTCCTTTTTGTGAGTTTGACGGCATTGAACCATCCCGCGGAACCTGAGGGCACGGCATTGGGCCTTCTATTTGCCTTTCCTGCCCTGAAGCTCTGTCTGTAAACAAAACGTCGAGGACTTATAACACCATGAAAACGAGACGCTCAATTCTGATCACTGCAATTCTGGTCGTCAGTTTTTGCTTCGAAACCTTGAATGCGCAGGAGCAGTTTCGCTTTAGCCCCCAGGCGTTTCAGTTCCGATTTAACCAAAGCTTTTTCAAGACAAGTGGCGAACTCTTCGAAGATATCCTTAAAGCCTCTGGAATCGCTGACAAAAACAACGTGATCACGATCGCTTCTGACTCAGACCCCTCAGCCCACCGGCTCCAATATCGGAAAATAAAAACCAACATTCGGCTTGAGAATAATCGAATGATATCATTGCTGAACATCGACATTGCGGATTCTAATTTTTCTTTAACCTCAGTTTCGAGCTCCTGCCAGCTTCTTCTTTCTGGTCCTTTGTCCTTCGAAGCAATCCTGAGTGTGACAGACAAGGGGTCCGTTGAAGTTGAAGTTCCCGAAGCGACTTTCAAAGCTGAGAACCTTCAAATCAAGTCCACTGGGTGTGGTTTCGCTGGATGGATTCTTCCAAATCTTGTCCGATCAAAACTTCAGAGCAGCCTCGAAGAACTGATTGGCAAAGTCGCTAACGAACAAGAGCTGAAAGCGGTGGAACCGACAAACATTGATGATTTGCTTAGAAAAGCAAGAGTCGCCGTCAACACGCTCTCGAAAGGCCCACTGGATGATCGCCGTTCACGCCTGAGTGACTTTAATGTTGACGTCGGTATCCGTGGTTATCTGTCAAATGCAAGGGAGGGTTTTGAGCGAATCTCGATTCGGAATCCCCGCAAAAATTATCTGAATCAAATCGGCCTGCAGTGGACCCTCGACGCGGGATTTGAAGCTCGGTCACAAAATATTTTTGATCTCAAGTACGAAGCACCAACAAGAAACACCGCGCCCAAAGCGTTCCCCGCCTGGGGTTTGGGTCCTTACAAAAAAACAGGCAATAGCCCCCTTGATTTTGATGCCGGGCTGATGATTCGCACGAGTTTTCTTAAGACGATGTTCGAGAAGCTTTACGAGGCTGGTTTTTTCAACTTGCAAATACAAGACAGTCAAATAAACAAAAATTTTCTTCCCATCCGAATTTCATCTTGGTGTGAAGACCTCAAATTGGTCCTTCCAAACGGCCGGCAAATCTCACCAGACAACTATGCTGATTCTCGGTTGGCCTTGCGTCTTTTGAAGGCTCCCGTGCTCAATTCAACGAGTGATCAAAGCTTAGAACTGAGCGTTCCTGAACTTGAGTTTGCCTATTTCGCCTCGACCAAAGGTGACCCACGAGAGTATGAGATCGTTCGGGTCCGAGCGCGTTTCAATCTAAAAGCGATGATCGGACTGGATGAAGATGCTCATCTCAGCATTAAATTTGGCGAAAACCCACTCAACGACTTTCAGATTCTGGCTCGAGCCGGAATTGACCCCTCAGTGCCTGACCACGAAATTCGAGACGTTTTGAACAAATCCATCAATGGTCTTTTAGACAGTTCGGGTACAGAAATTCCCTTCTTAAAAGGACGAAAAATCGACATCCGCTCTTTAGGCGTCGAAGGTGCCGGCACCATGACTGAGGCGCTCTCGATTTACTTGAAAATTAAGTAGGTTCTTGTTACCGGGTGAGAGAACCAGAAGCCGGATCGCGCTTCTGGTTTTACAAATAGTTTGTTGTTCCCTTAACCAACTGACTCACAATTTCTTGATGAAGCTTTGAGTAGTACGGCTGCTCAAAATAATTCAAAGTGACATCTCGAAAATACTTTTTGAAGCCTTTGACGATTTTGACTTTTGAATTGTCCTCGATCAAATGCTTCGACATCACGGCTCGGCCGAGCCCCAGCTCGACGCCGTTGATGATCCCGTAAACGTCACCCATGAATGAGCGCCGCCACTTCTTAGGCGCCTGCGCCTGTTCGCGAAAAAAGGATTCGGTCGCATTGTCTTGCGGTCCATGATCTAAGTACAAATCTTCGGGACTTTCAAATTTGACACTTTCAATGACGACGTACTCTTCTCGGCCCAAGGTGTGTTCGGTTACTCCTTTTTTGTTCAGATGATAATCAACGACGACAAAATCAGCTTCTCCGCTGCGGAGAATATCGGCAAGCTCGATCATCTCATGGCTCGAGAACTCACAATGCACGAATGGATGCGTGCGCAAGAACGGCGCTAAGCTCGGAATCAGGGCTGATCGCAAAACCGAAGAAAAACCGGCCACCCGAACCGCTCCTCGCAATTGTCCTTGCGACGATTTGAGCTGACCCATCATTTCGGACTCAAGCGAGCTGGTCACTTGGCAGTGACGGAGCAAGGTCTCGCCGGCAGCCGTCAAGACGGGGCCCGAGGGGTCTCGAATAAAAAGGGTCACCTCAAGTTCAGCTTCTAAATTTGCCACCCGCTGCGAAAGTGCAGATTGAGTCACGGCCAACGCATCGGCGGCTTTGGAGAAGCTTCGAAGTCGTGCGGTCTCAAAAAAGGCGGCGAGCTGGTGAGAGGCTATTTTCATATCTATTAATTATTCTAAACACTATTACAAATCAATTAATTTTCTTTCAGCGGGAAAATCCTCTACTTCTTGTCTCAACCAAACGGCCCACAGTGGCCAGAAAGAGGATTTATGAAAGCGCTCCTGATCATGATAACGTCGCTCTTGCTACTCGCCCCGAGTGCTCAAGCAGACAAACCGGCCGTCCACGGCATGGTTCTTTTTGGGGACAAGATCAATTACGTGTCCCACCTTCCCATGTTTCATGCTCCGCATGATTACCAAGTCATTTTGCAGGTCCGTCTGTCTCAAAAAACACGCTGCGGCGGACTGACCTTGCAAAATTTTGAGGCGGCCAAAGCACAAGGACAGACTGAATTTACCTTAGCCCCAGAGCCCATGGACTTAACTAAAATCATAAGCGGAGAAAAAACCAGCTTTCAAGCCAACCTGTACCAGGGTCATTTTGAAAAAAACGGCAAAGATTTGGGACGTTTGACAGTCGAGATCCTGAAAACAATTGTTTCCAACAAACTTGACCCCGAGCAAGCCGAACAAAATCAGTACGTTCTTTTTGGCGAAAAAAGTGAATACTTCGCGGCTCACTTGATCAATGGCAAACCCAGCTTTGATTCGATCTTAAGTGTCAGCAAACCTTACAAGCTTCAATTCCCTCATTGCCGCACACGTGTCTGTGCTGATCCCTTGCCCATCGCAATTGGTGATGCGAATCTTCCGCAAACGGTTTTCACAAGCCCGTTTCCGCAAAATCAGCCGAGTATGGGTGAGCAGATCGGTTCCTTTGGCGTGATGGCAGATGTGATCAAAATCATTTACTTCGAAGAGCAGGAGCTGGCGCACTAAGCGCGCCAGAGGTCCACCCTTTATGAAAAACCAGATTTTATTCGGAATCATTTTGGTGGGCCTGACCGGTTGGGCGGGGGCTCAAGGCCCTTGGGACCAGAACCCGCTCTTGTTTCAATCGCTCGAATCGGTGACAGAAGATGGCGCACCGGTTTTTAACAAAGTGAGTTTTATTTTTGGCTGGAAACAAGACATCTGGCTGATGAATCAAACTCACCACGGCTTGGAACTTGAAAAAGAAAAGTGGGACCGATTGGCCATCGTCGTGGATAAATCGGTCACCCCAAAGGTCGCCCGGTTTTATCAACTTGCGCCGGGCGACTCACCATGGATACCTGGCACCCAAGCGGTCCCATTTAAGGCTAGATGCCTGGCCTGTCATTCAGGAGGTCCCCGCGCGATCAGGGCCGAGATTCAGAGCTTGGCGGCTCCTCTGACATGGGCGCAAAAAGCAAAAATTGGTTTCTGGAACTTCAGAATCAAATCATATGGCTTTGTGCAAAACCAAGCGGGCCACGCCTTTGAAAACGGCGTCCCGTTCATTTCAAAACTTAAAATTTTATCAAAGCCCTTGGGCTTTAAGTCGTGCACTGGTTGTCACTCCCCTGGCGGTCTTCGAGGAGAACTGACGCTGGGACAGGTGGGCACCGTCGCTTTCATGGTTCGAAATCAGCTAATGCCACCCTTCCCGTTCAAGATTTCAAAAGAGGATCAAGAAACATTGCAGAACTTGCTGACACAAGATCCGTCTACTTAAGGAGGTAAATAAAATCTTCGCGCGACAAGGACGCCGAACCCTCAAAGCCCGCTTCGTCGACTTGCTCTTCGACATTAAAGAGTCGATCAAACGAACCCTGCTTTTTGAGCTTCAGATCCGCGATCCTCTCTTCGAGCGAACCCTCGATCAGCAGGTTATAGACTTTGACGTTCTTTGTTTGTCCCATGCGGTGCGCTCGGTCTGTCGCTTGATTTTCGACAGCCGGATTCCACCAGGGCTCCAAGTGATAAACGATCGAGGCTTTGGTTAAGTTCAAACCCACGCCGCCGGTTTTCAGAGTCATCAGCATCACGCCGGGCTCG
>JBKCUU010000088.1:0-38358 GCA_046318155.1 Bdellovibrio sp.
GAAGATGGTGGTCTTAAGTTGGATTTTCCTGCTAAGCGTCATTATTGGATGCTTGACTTTGTGGATGCTTATGCCCTTTGGGATGCATATGATGGGCGGAATGCCCATGGGCATGCAAATGGGCATGATGGGCGGCATGCCAATGGGCATGATGGTCGCAGGTGGAAACATGATGGGAATGCCAGTGGGCATGGCGATGGGAATGCCCATGCCAATGATGGCTGGCGGCGGAATGATGATGGGTGGAATGCCCATGGGAATGCAGATGGGAATGCAAATGGGCATGATGGACGGTGGTATGGGCATGCAAATGCAAATGCAGATGCAGCAGCAAATGATGCAAATGCAAATGCAGCAATACCAACAATACGTCAGCATGCAGCAGCAGCAGTTCCAACAACAGATGGCTAAGGGGCAAGTGCTGGCGGGACTTCAGCAAGAGATGTATACGCTCATGTTCCGAATGCAGCAGGTTCAAATGGGCGTGTCGACTGGTGGATACATCGGAGTGGGAACTCCTGGAATTCCTGCTCTCCCAGGGCAACCCGGTGGAATGATGCCTGGCAGGTATCCAACGACGCCAGGTTTGTTTCCAACGACACCTGGTTTTCCAGGGACGCCAGGGACAGGAACCGCGGTCCCGAGCTACCGTTGATGATTGACCACTTCATTCGAATTGATTCTTAGTTTCTTACCACTGGCCGACAAAGCTAAGAATCCCAATCCGACCGCGACGGCGGTCCAAAGCAAAGTTTTCTTCGTATTAAAGGAAGTTTGCGATGTCACCGAAGTGTCATGATAGATCGGTGCTTGGGTCAGCCCCGTTCCTTGACAAGAAAAATCAAAGAAGGCCATTTTATCGTTGGGTGCAAATCCAAAGTCTCTGATGTCTGGAGATTCGCAAGTGCCCGCAACCCAGTTTTGCGATTCGGAATGAAGCTGAACCTGCGCCTCAGCCCAAGTTCCATAGATGATACGCGGTTTCCACTGACTCGAAATCAGGATCCATTGCCCTTGGTCGGTGGCCTGTAATGGTAGCTGCTCGGACCACTTGACGCCATTCCAAAAAATCATGGCGTCTTCGCCTCCCGGTAAAGCTTGAAGACGGCCCATGGAGGCTTTGATTTCGGACTGAAGAAGAGTTGGGTTTTGGTTCCAACCGCGCACGGGGCCATCAGTTTTAGAAAGTGTCGCCAGTTGCCGCAGATAATCTTGGCGAGCAGGCCCTTCGGTGAGCTGGACTAATTTTTCTAAGACAGACTTCATAGTTTCACGCACGGCAAGCGTGCAGGGCTCGTGCTGGGCCATAAGTAAAAAGCTTTGATACTCTTGAACCGTCTCAGAAGGGACTTCGCTGACGCGGAGGAGTACTCGATCTAATTTTAAGCGCAGATCGCTGGGAAGATCAGCGGCTTTGAGGCGAGCCGCCATCAGATCTTGAGGACTTAGTCGAAATGAATTCCCTAGCATGGCTTCTCGGTATTTCGGGTAAGACGACCCCGGTGCGCGAAACACCGTCGTCTGAGCAAAAGACTGTGAGCAGATGCAAGTGAGACATAAGAACATTTTGACAGCATTTTTCATGGAGCATCTCCGGGTAAAAATTGAATTCGAGTTCGCTTGTGTTTCTTATTGATGAGTTGTGATCCTCGGGCGTGGGCGCGGCTTAGAACCACTGCCATCAAAGGATTGGGCTGGCCTAAGAGGAGTGCGGCCTCATCGGAAGGTACCAGGGCCGAAAATTGCTCGGGGTTTTGGGGAGATCGGATGAGCTTTATTTTTTTACCAACGAGAGTGCCTTTGGTTATTCCATCAAACGACGTTGTATAGAGGTTGACGATCGCAAAAGATCCAATCAGTGATTGAAGAGCTTCACTGTTTTGAATCTGTAAAGGTACTAAAGAGAGTCCCTCAGGAATGTATTCATCTGCTGAGGCGACTTGCTCCTTTCCTGCAGCCAGCACCGGTTCGATCGACTGAAAGTGATAAAAGGAGAGCATCACGATAAGCCCCAAACCGACGATCAGGCTCATCCGGTTTCGAGGATTTTGAAACCAAGTTTGAAAATGTTTTTTAAGATCGTTCATTTTGCTCTCCGTTTATAATTTTTTTGCATGGCATTTTCGACCGAGGACATCCGAGTGTGCAGGGACCAAAGGATTGAAGCTAAGAGGACGGTTAAAACCAGCGCCTCAAAAAGAATTTGTCCTCGTTGAGACGAACCCGAAACGTCTGACTGTTTTTTTCTCGCTCCTGGAGGGTGACCTGACAGTTCTGCGGCTTGCTCCAAGTGAGGTTGTTCCATTTGCTGGCCGTGATTTTTGTCCATGTTTGCTTGTCCTTTGTGATTCCGTAATGGATCTTCCAAGAAAGAGACTGAGCTTGGAGAATCGAAAATGGCTGACGCAACTCGTACTCCGGATAGGTGTCCTGAACATCCGCGCGCCGGACTGCCAGTAGCGGGAGGGAGGAGCCATCAAATTGACCGCGCAAGGATTGCAAAAGTTGGCCTTGGGCTTGTTGCTGACGCTGCCATGATTCTTTGATGAGAGATTTGGCTTCACGTAGGCCCTTTTGCAGGTGTTGAGACCCTTCAATCAGAAGCGCTTTTTGGCGGAGCCGATAGAAATCCAGCATTCGGATCGAGAGCTGGTACTGGCGCCGAGCTAACTCCAGTGCGGCGGGATTCACAGTCATGCTTCCCGCTGAGAGAATGATCAAAGCGGTCTTGCGCATGCCCTTCCAAAGACGAATGGGGCCATTGAGGGCGAGAAGTTGTTCGATGGACTGTCCGGCTTTTTTTTGAGCTTCGGCCAGCTCGGCTTGGCAAATCATTTGGGACTCGCGCTCAGCCAGAACGCCGCCCGCGTGAGCAAACAACAAGACTGATGCCGTGATCAAGACTGGAAGAAGAATCAAAGCAAAGACTGTCGCAAAGCCGCTATCGGAAGGTGACCGAGGGGAGAGGGCTTTGCGCCTGCAAGTGCCATGAGAGCGGGAACTGCCCCCAGCGAGCGCGAACAACGAGGTGAGCCTTGGGAGCCCGGAACCAACCTGAAATTTGCACATGAGAGAACCCTCCAAGGTCGAGCAAGGACTGAAGACCCTTTCGGGCTTTCCACAGGCATTCGGGCTGACGGGCGGTGCTGTGGTGACAAGAGGCAAAGTCTTCGGTCGCCTTGATCATCGAGAGGCGAAGCCCTGAGAGCGCCATCGTGGTGATGATCAGCAGAACAAGGCCGATGAGGACCGGAAAGGTGACAAGACTTTCAGTCGTGCTCATTACTGAGCTCCGGTCATAAAGTCGCTCATGTCCTTTTTTCGCCAATTGGTTTCGATGACTTTGACGTCGCCGATTTCTTTTTCGGCTTTGGCTCCCAAAGCCTTTGCGACTTCAGCGAATTTGACTTGAACGCTTTGGCCCACAACGCGCATGACTGACATTGTGGCGACGGCAACGAGTGCCACGATGATGAGATACTCAACGAGACCCTGTCCGCGTTGGTTCCCAATGGTTTTGACGACTGACCATTTTTTTTTTGAGTTTGCCATGAAGCCTCCTGAGCAGAGGACTTAGCAAAGAGGGGGCACTCACTGACTCTGATTACATGAGGCGAGTATCCGAACCTGGGCTCAAGCTTCGGACACGGACGCTTTCGGAGATCTGATTATTTTTTCTTTGGTTTTGCTTTGCTAGGTTTTGCCTTTGCCGCCGATTTTGCGGTCGATTTTGTGGCGACTTTTGGCGCCGGCTTTTTAGCGGCAGCCGCCTTCAGAGGTTTGGTGGCAACTTTAGGTTCGGGCTTTGCGGTCGCCTTCGGGGGAGCAGGCTTCGCTTCACTCTTTGCTGGTTTCGCAGCGACTTTGGCCTTTTCAACTTCTTTGGCTTTTTGAGCGGCCGCTTTGGCAGCCGCTTTTTCCGCTTCCTTCATGGCCTTCGATGCTTCTTTAACAGCTGCCTTTTCGGCCGCTTTTTTGGCTTTGCGGCCTTGAATGATGCGGTCGAGAATTTCATAGGCCTCACGGTAGAGATCGTTTTCAAAGATAAAGCGATAGAAGCCTTCAATCTCGGGAGACTGACGGAATTTTTTCATCGAGGTGGGAAGTGACTCGGACTGAACGAAGTCGATCGAACTTCCGTCTTTCGAAAGCTTTACTTTTTCTGACATGGTGCCTCCATTTTGCCTGGCGATGACCATAAAACGGGCAAGACTTCGGGTCAAGAAAGATGGTAAGAGCTGAGCATGCAAATTCTTGATGGAAAACTGGTTTCACAGGCGCGGCAAGCAACTTTGAAGCCTCGGATTGAACGCTTTCTTGAAAAAGCGGGGCGAGCGCCCCACTTGGTGGTTGTTTTGGTCGGCAGCGTGGTCGCCAGCCAGGTCTATGTGCGCAACAAAGAGAAGTCTTGCGCCGATGTTGGGATCAAATCGACCCGGATTGATTTGCCCGAAACGGTAACCCAGAGCGAGTTTAACACGGTTTTGGACAGGCTGAATCAAGATGATAGCGTTGATGGCGTGTTGGTTCAACTCCCGTTGCCCAAGAGTCTCGATGCAGACGAGATCAACCGCCGGCTGTTGCCCGAAAAAGATGCGGATGGTTTTACCTTTCAAACCCTTGGACATCTTTGGTCGGGACAAAAAATTGTGGCGCCCTGTACGCCTCAAGGCGTGATGAGTATTTTGGAGCACTATCAGATTCCGATCGCGGGTAAAACGGCAGTCGTTGTTGGTCGCAGCATGATTGTCGGTAAACCGATGGCCTATTTGCTGACCGAGGCAGATGCTACGGTGACGGTCTGCCATTCGCGGACACCGAACACGGGTGATTTTACTCGCAACGCTGACATCGTTGTCGTCGCCGCCGGAAAAAAGCATTTGCTCGGTAAAGATGATTTTAAGCAAGGCGCGGTCGTGATTGATGTCGGTATGCATGGCACCGGAGATGGCAAAGGTTTAGCCGGGGATGTTCGATTGGGTGAACTCGAGGGCTGGGTGAGTGCGGCGACGCCAGTGCCTGGTGGAGTTGGTCCCATGACGATTACGACTCTCTTAGAAAATACCGTTTTGCTCGCTGAGCGCCGGCAGGGTCTTTAAGAATGATCCTGACGCCTTCACATTTCTTAAATTTCTTGGTTTTGACATTCCTGTTGTTCACCAGTGCTTGCGCCACGTCGACGGCTTCGACGGCATCGCCAGCCGCGAGTCGGCCCGAGAAAAAAGGCACTGAGCTCGCGATCCCGTCGACGACGACAGAAATCAAACTCGAATTTCTTGGAAAACTTGAGTGGCCTGCAAGTCAGATGTTCAAAAAAACATCGATCGGGGGATTATCAGGTGCCGCTTATAATCCTGATACGCAATCTTGGGTCGTAGTCTCTGACGATCGTGGACGAAAACAAGAGCCGCGTTTTTATGAACTTAAGATAACGGCTGAACCCTTCAAAGCAGAACCACTGAAAGTTCATTTTCTTCACAAGAAGGGTCAGACACGTTGGCAGCCCAATGTTCTTGATTGTGAAAGTATCACCCTCTTACCCTGGGCGAATTATCTGATTTCGTCTGAAGGTGATCTGAATCGCAAACCTCGCCTTGGGCCTTCGCTTCTGGACGTCAAGCTTGATGGGACCGTTGCGCGAACTTTTGATTTGCCCGAGATCATGCTGCCCGAGCCCTCAGGCGTTCAGACCAAAGGCATCCAAAATAATATGGGGCCCGAGGGGCTCACTTCGTCGGATGATCATCGCTTTTTATGGGTCGCCATCGAAGGGCCACTGGTGCAAGAACGTCAGGCGGCTCCGGATACGATTCGGATCGTTCAATATGAAATGCCAGAAGCTTGGATCATCAAACCAACGACGCAATTTTTGTATGAGTTGGATGGCCGGCGTGAAGGTGAGTTGATTTCAGTTCGCGGGGTTTCAGAAATTTTTTGGGTGCGAGATCAAGTGCTCTGGGTGATGGAGCGGGGACTTGAAGTCAATTTGCAAGGACTCAATCACGATGTTCGAATTTATGAGGTTGATTTGGCGGCTGGCCACCATGAAGTTCTCAAAAAGAAACTCATTTTAGATGCGAGCAAGGTGCAAAAAAAACTTCCTAACTTTGAAGTGATGGTCGGCGGCCCCCCTCTTGCGGATGGGCGCAAAACCTTGGTTCTCATCAGTGATAATAATTTTCAGAAATCTGAGTCGACGCAGTTTTGGTTGTTTGCTCGAAATGAAAAAGTGATCGAAAAAGAAACCGACAAGGGAACTGAAAAAGTTGGAGCAAAACAATGACGATTTGGCGGTTGCAACAGGGTGCGGACAAGCGCGTGCGCGGTGGACATCCTTGGATTTTTTCGAACGAGTTGTCAGTTTCGCCCAAAGGACACATTCCGGGCGCATCGATTACGTTGCAGGACTCGAAAGGCGCTTTTCTCGCGCATGGTTACGGCAATCCTCATTCGCTGATTGCGTTTCGAGCCGTCAGCTTTGATCAAAAAGCTGAAGATTGCTTAGCCGTCGAGAGTTTGGTTCAAAAAGTCATTTCGGCCTGGGGGCACCGGCGCTTACTGGGGTACCAGCATTCGTTTCGCTTGGTTTTTGGCGAATGTGATTTTTTACCCGGACTTGTCATCGATCGCTACCTGCTTGAGTCCGGTCAGCAAGTCTTGGCGATTCAGATCTCAACAGCCGGGATGGAAAAAGCGCTGGCGGACATCGAGTATTTTTCTCGGCGTGTGGTTGAAGAAGCGTTTGAGACGGGACTTTGTCGCATCAACTGGGCGAACTCTTGCGTGGTTTTGCGTGCGGACATGAATGTGCGTAAGCTTGAAGGCCTTGAGGTCAAACAACCTCTGGTCATCAAGGCAATCGAGGGCGTGGATCTAAAAAATTCGTGGGTCCACGTTGATGCTATTGGTTTTTCGCCCAACGAGGGGCAGAGTCTGAAAGGTGCTGAAAAACCCATCGCGATGAAGTGCGATCTTTTCGAAGGTCAGAAGACCGGATTTTTCTTGGACCAATCCTGGAACATCGAAATCTTGGGGCAACTTTTGAAACGTAATCCTCACTTTGAGTCGCCCGTTCGAATTCTTGATCTGTGTTGCTATGTCGGCCAGTGGTCAACGAAGCTGACTCGGCTCCTCAAGAACATGGGGTTTGAGGTTGAAGTTGAGTTGGTTGACGTTTCGGCCAGTGCTCTGGCTTTTGCGAAAGAAAATGCGGAGCGCGAGGGCGCACGTGTTTTGGCTCGCGAGCTGGATGTGATGGAAGAGCTCGGTAAATTACCCGATCGCCACTACGACATTGTCATCGCGGATCCTCCGGCTTTTATTAAATCAAAAAAAGACCTTCCGATCGGCAAGCATGCGTACCTGAAGTTCAACACGCAGGCGTTTCGCTTGGCGAATAAAGGTGGGCTTGTCGTTTCGTGCTCGTGCTCGGGACTGTTGCCTGAGGAAGAACTTAAAGACGCGGTTCGCAAATCGATTCAGCGAAATCATCTTCAAGCCCGAGTCGTCGGCAAAGGTGGTCATGCTCCGGATCACCCGACTCTCGTGAGTTTTCCTGAAAGCGCGTACCTGAAGATGCTCGTACATCAAGTCGCCTTTCATTAGAGATAAGAGATAACAGTTAGGGGAATAAAAAAGGCCGGGGTGACCCTTTTTTTTATTTTGAACTAAATTTAAGCGCGGATATCGGGCGTTCGGACTTGGTGCAGATTCGAAAGCTTGGTGATGTAGTCTTTGAGGGCCGCATTTTCTTGGCGAAGCACTTGAATTTGCGTCAGACCCTGTTGCAGATGATTGTAGTAGTCGTGGCACTCAATTGTTTTCTTATCGAGCGCCAGTTTAAGTTCAATCAGTTTTTTCTCCGCGACGCTCGACAAGTTTTTGAGAACGTCATTTTGTTGAACTGCGTGGTTCTCGAATTGTCCAAGGATCTCATTCAATCTTCCAATCTCATCGCCGTGAGATTTGAGTGAAAGCTCTTTTTCTTCCATTTGCAGGCTACGTTCGTCATTCAGAGTTTCGAGGTCTTTGATTCGTGACTCGAGAACACGGCGTTGTTGGTTCCATTGCTCATTTTCAAGTTGAAAGCGGTCTTTGGCTTTGCCGAGTTCGAGGCGCGTCTCATTTTGTAAGGCTTGGGCAAGATCAAGTTCGTTTGTAATGGCGCGGTTCTTCTCGGTCAGGAACTGATTCATTTTGCGTTCTTCGACCACCATGTTGTTGGCTTTGGTGCGAATTTCTTCGAGGTCGAATTGCAACTTGAGATTGAGTTCTAAGGACTTTGCCAGATCCGTGCTGATTTTTGAGTTGGACATCCGCTCTTGCTCGAGCTGATCCGCCATCTTTTTGATCTCTTGGTTCATGTCACTTTGCATGAAGCTCATCGAATCCATGGATTTAATGCGAGCCTGAAGTTCGGACTGCGTCGCTTTGAGTTCTTCTTGCGAGATGCGAAGATTGTGCTGCATTTTTTCAAGCCTTTCAGACCAAAGGTCTTGCTTGTTTTGAAGATCAGACTTTTGACTGAGTTCGCTCAGTTTGCCGCTGATTTCATCAAATAATTTTTCATGAGCAAGCGTATTGGATTTCATATTGAAAAGCCTCTGTTTCAGGAACTTGAGCTTTATGGTAGAGTGGGCTTAAGTCGTGGTCATCAAAGAAATGTCACGGGTCGAGGGCGCAACATAATCATTGCCCGCTTGAATGTAACGGATGAGTGGATGAAGCCGGATAAAGACAAACCGTGGACGTGGATCAGATACAAAAGCGGCATGTGCAGTGGTTGCAGCGGCGATTGTTGTACGATGCCCGTTGAAGTGACCGGCGCTGATTTGGTGAGGCTCGAAGTCGCCATGCAAGACGAGCTCGAGGCTTCGCCTAGAAAACTAGCAAAGCGATTACAAAAGCAAGGATTGATCCAAAGCTACCGTGATGGAACTGAACTTTTTATGATGGCGTCTCGGCCCAACGGCGATTGCCACTTTTTGCATCCGGTGACAAGGCTTTGCACCGTTTATGAGAAGAGGCCCGAGGTCTGTCGAAAATTTCCAGAGATCGGGCCAAAGCCAGGATTTTGTCCAAAAAATCCAATCAAGTAAAAGTGACTGGCGAAAAATTTTTCGATTTATGAGTGACCGGACCACTCCAACTCATTTTTAAAATTACTCAGCCACCTGCATGGGGATCACAATTTGATCTTTAACACCATTGTGCGTGAAGTTGATTCGAACTTGCCACGTACCGGGCATAACAAACCAAGCTTCGGTTGCAAGAAAATGGTCGTTGTTCAAGCGGCGAATCTGAACGGGAGCAGAGCCATGACCGTGGCCGTTCCCCATATCCATCCAAAGTTCGAGAGCAACATGATCAAGCGCTGCCAAGTCGGTTGTTGTTGCAGTGAAGTGAACCATAAATTGCGAAGCTTCTGTGCTGACAGGACCTTTATCGTAACCTATATGTACACAGAGGTCTGCTGTCATTTGGCTGCAGAACTCATCAGTATGAAATTCATGGGCGCCCGCTGTAAAACCAATCAAGAGTGTGAGTGCTCCGATCATTTTTGAAACTGTTTTCATGTGTATCTCCTTTTTATGTCCTCAAGTTGAGGGTTTTAATTTTTATCGGGACCATCTTCGTTGCAGTTGCAGCATCGCAGTCTGTGCGAGCGGCGTGTTGATGGGGCTTCCAAACCAGGATTGGTCTGAAAAAGAAACGGTTGCGGCCCATACTTCTTGAAAAAGATAACTCGCCATCAAAGTTGTTGTCGTAAAACGTTTGAGGCTGCCGTCACTCGAAATGGTTCCGCGGCTCGCGATGGGGTCTTCGTACGCACTTGAGAGGCTTGTGCCGATCCTGAGGTCACCCTGATTGAATCCCGCACCGATGCCGAAAGTGCCGCCCCAACCAGGTTCTAGGCGTCCCTCAAAGTCGGACCGTGAAACATTCTTATTAAACGAGTGGTGAATTTCGAGCGACGAGTTAAAATCCCAACGGTGCACGGTCTTCGTCAGCAAGAGTCCAGCACCGAGCGCCCAGAAGCCTTGCCCGCGCGCTTCGAGACCGTCGAGATCCTCAGCTTCAAAGCTCGATTGACCTGTCGGAACAGTCACTGACGAAAACAAAATCCCTTTGGGACGGTAAGGGTGATAGTCCCAATCAGGTAAAATTTCGTAACCAACGCCCATTTGCACATCGGCAAGTCCTGAGGATCTCTGGCCCGAGCGCTCACGCGAGAGAACGGGGACTGAAAGACTGCCTTGCCAGCGATCCGCAAAAATATGGGCCGCTTCAATTTTAAATGTTTGTGAAAGCTCAGCCGTGGATCTGTGCGTCCATTCGCCTGTGGCCGAGACATCTCGGTCGGTGCTTGAATTTGAAAGCGATGTCGTCACCTGAGCTCGCTCGTCACCAGCAATGAGCGAGGGGATCGCAAAGTTGCTACCACAGCAGGCGGCGGCGAGGAGTGCAGAGGGCGAGAGCAGGGTCAGTAAAACAAGTGCGATGAGGGGGCCATTCATAGGATGAGCCTTTGAGTGGCTTCATCGACTTTTATGCCATTTTCGAAAAGCTGAAAATGCACATCCCACTCACCTGGCATGATGAAAAAAATATTCTTGATGCGGTAAAGTCCGACAGAGAGTTTTTCGATTTGAACCGGGACGGAGCCATGACCCATTGAGGGCATCCACAAAACCACTTTGAGATCGGCGAGCGCGTCTTTAAGTATCAGCGCGCCGCCTGTGGGTTGGGCCATTTGCAAAATGAAACTACCATATTGAGTTGTGTTGCCAATCGTTTCCCAAGTCCAACCCAGGCAAAGTGATTGTGATTCAAATTTGAGGCGGCACTCTTCGAGCGATTGGACGCCAGGATTTTGGTCCGACTTTTTTTCGGCGTAGTTGGGTTTGGCGCAACCCAAAAAGAAAAAGCTGAGCGCACAGAGGTAAAGCTTATTTTTTCCAGACATTGGTGTTTTCTCCGCGCTCGATCACGCAGCCAAGGACACGTGTCTGCGCTGTTTTAACTGAGCGGTCATGAGCCAGATCTTCGAGAGCCTCACGCAAATAAAATTGAGACGCATTTTCGAACTTAGCCGAGTCCGAAACGCCGCCTTTGTAAAGAACATTGCCATCCGGTGAGACCACGAAAACGTGCGGAGTTTTCAAAGCTTTCCAGGCATTAGCCGTTTTTGTATTGTCGTCTTGTATGACCGGGAAGCCGAGTCCCTGTGCTTTGAAGTACTCTTGAGTTTGCTCGAGTGTTTCGTCGAGGTTGGAATGAACCCCCACAAATTGAAACTGTGGGTACTGCTTCGAAAGCTTTTGAATTTCGGGGACATGACCTCGCGAGCACGGACATTTGACCGAGAGAAAAACCAGGACGACCGCCTTTTTCGAAGGATCAGGCGTCACATTGAGAGGTGATTTGGTCTGCAGTGAAAGACCTTCGATCGGCGGGAACAAGGCGGCTTGAACCGGGGACAGGAGAAACAAAAAAGTGGTCAGGGCCAGGGCAGTCGCAACAGAGGTTTGCATGGGGTTTTACCTAGCATAAGTTAGAATGAGTTCCCAAAGGCCACGGGGTATGAAGCCGCGCATTACAGCTCAACCGAAGGTCGGCGCATTTTGATTGGATTTGAGCTTCGTTTTGTTCCGTTCTCATTCTGAGACATCCCGCTTGCCCCCTGGTCAGTGACTGGCTTTTCGACAAGTGCAGAACCCAAAAGTGTCACTCCTTGGAACTTGTCCCATCCTGAGACCTCAGAACCGCTCTAGATCACTCCCAGAAGGCCCCTCTGGCACATTTCGTGGACGAGAGAGGGTGTGGAGGCATTTATGGAAAACGTCAGCACAAGAACTTGGACCATCATCGGCGTCGCCGGATTGCTGCTGTTTGTTTCTTACTTTGCGCGTTTTTCAATGCACCGAGAGGCCTGGGCGCCCATGAAAGCGGGATTTTCTTACGAAATGCCCCGTCCTCAAAACTATGAGCCTGGCTTTGACCTCTCGGACCGCGAAGTGAATCGTGATTATACAAACTTGCCTGGGCTCCCTGGTTTAAAAACTGCAAAAGCCAAAGTTGATCCAAAGGCGGATCCCAAAAAAGCCGAAGCCGACAAAAAAGCGGCCGCAGCTAAAAAAGCAGCAGCGGCGGCATCTGCCCGAGCCAAGGCATTGGCTGCAAAACGAAAAATGCAAGTGAAGGTCGTGAACACAAACCGTGCGGCGACTTTGATCGCGACTGTTCTCCCTGAGACGGCCGCAGAATCTAACTTTTACGGTGAAACATTTGCGAACAATCCGGCTGATACCAGCAGTCCCAAAAAAACCGAAGAAGAAGACGAAGTCTTGTCAGCAGGTCAGTGGCGCTCACTCTTGCAAAGTTCTCCCACGGCAGCCAACGTAGCAAAGTTTGTGAAGGCCAAGCAAGAAGGCAAAATCGATTCGGCTAGCTATTACGAAATTGTTCACGAACTCTTGGTTGATTCGGCAGCGGATCGTCAGCGCGCAGCTTTAGCGATCTTGGACCAAGATGCCAGCCCTAAAACATTTGAGTTTTTGGTGACAGAGCTCGCTCAGGCCCCCGCCGATGCCAAATTAAAGATTCAAAAAGCGTTGGATGGCTACTCGGGACCCTCAAAAATCGTGATTCTCCTACGCGTCCTCGGAACAAACAAAACCCCTGCAGCTTTGCAGCAGGCGACAACGTTGGTTCAAGCGGCCTTTACTGAGTTCAAGAAGCTCTACACAGCAGGATCTGGACAAAACCGTCGGTTAGCTGGTGGCCTTAGCCTGCAGCAGTTTATGGCTTTTGTTCCTTCGCTCACTCGACTTTCGAGCGGTTCAAGCCCTGTTGCGTCGCAAGCGGCCCAGTTAGCGACCGAAATTAAAAACCTTCACACCCCTGAAACCTCATCCTGAAGACTAAGCTCTCGACAGGTGCCCCAGGACTTGCAAAGATCAAGATCGTGAAAACGGTTTTGATCTTTTGTTTTTTAATAGGATACGCATTACCAGGTTGGTCCAAGTTGGACTTGCCACAAGGACTGAGTCTCGTCGAACGTCGTCAGGTGCTCGAAATCTTGGGGCCGGGTACCGGCGTCAGAGTTCTTGGCGATCCGTATCCGCTGGGAGGATATTCAGGCGTCGAGCTGGGACTCTCGAACGAAGTTATTCTCACCACAGAATTTTCACGTTTTGGCAACAAACCAAAGCTCCAGGGCGAAACCTCTTACCTCCAGCTGGGATTTGCAAAGGGCCTTTACTACAATTTAGATTTGTTTTTGAATTTTGCTCCCATGGGACAAAGCGAAGAGATTTCGAGTTTTGGTGGTGGGTTTCGTTGGGGCTTCTTTGAAGCTGAATACATGCCGATTTCGCTCTCGCTTCAGGTGGGAGCCAACTCAACCAGTTTTCAAAACAAGATCAATGTCTCGACCCAGTCATTGGATTTGGTCGCGGGCTTTGCCGTCGAAGACGTGACCATGTACCTCGGTGCGGGGACGATCAAAGCCTCGGGCAGTTTTCTAGGGGGCACAAATGGAGTGACTGACACGGGTCAAACCGAAGAAGAAGCACTCACGACCTCACGTTTTTTGGCGGGTCTTTCACTGAAGGTTTCTCAGGTTTTCTTTGCTCTCGAAATTGCTCGGACCTCACAACCAACCTATGCGGCGAAGCTCGGGTTGCGGTTTTAAAGATCAGTTGAGCGGCATGCTCCTTGCTCAACAATAGCCTATGAAGTTTCGTTTGCTGGTCTTTGTTTTTACTCTCATGGCGGTTCTCTTGTCGCTTCCGGCCTGCGTGAGTTTGGCAACACGAATTGATGACAGACCCAGCAAGCACGAGCTGATGTTGGCAGAGTTTCGGGCTGAGCGTGAAAAGTCTGAAAAAAAGCGGATCTCAGAAGCTCGCAGCCGTCAGGTGCCTACATTTTTGACAAATGTCTACCGCCGCGGTCCCTTTGAACCGGAAGAGTGGGATCGAACAACGAACAAGCTCGGAGGTCGGCGTTCTTTATCGGGGCCGCCTGGAATGCGTTTTCAATCCCTGCACAGCGAGGCTGGTTGGACTTCAAGTTCAGGCCGGTTTTACCAAAACGCAGCGATTGCCGATCGAATCGCCGATCTTGATCGCGCAGATTCGGGTGCAGCCAAGTAACTTTAAGAATTCGTTCAGATTGAACTTAGAATTTACTCATGATGTTTGTCGTCGAACGCCCTTGTACAAACTGCAATGACAGCACTAGTCCGCCGTAGGACTGAACAAATGGACCACCCACGATTTGCTCGGGCTTCCAATCACCGCCCTTAACAAGAACGTCAGGTTTAACGAGTTTGATCAGATTTTCAGGTGTGTCCTCTTCAAACAAAACTGTCAGGTCAACACAAGCCAAGGCGGCCAAAATTTCGGCGCGGTCAGCTTCAATTTGAAGGGGGCGGGTCGGACCTTTGAGACGTTTGACGCTGGCATCAGCATTAAGTCCGACGACCAGCAAATCGCCTTTGGTGCGGGCCTCCTGAAGATAGCGAATGTGTCCAATGTGGAGAAGGTCAAAGCAACCATTGGTGAAGACGACTTTTTTGCCCTTACGAAGTGAGGAGAGTTTGGACTCGATCTCAGACCTTGAACAAAACTGTCCCATCTAAAACTAAACTTTCCGAAGGATCTGCACACCTGAAACTTGGCCCGCAAGATCTTGGCGCAACAACATCGAGAGCAAAGGCAAAAGAACCACACCGCTTGCAACAACCAAAGTTGTGCGCAACAAAACGCGCCAAGCATAGTTGGCCGTTCCTCGTTGCGCAGGTAAACCCACGCGTTGATCAAAAACCCATTCACCTGGAGTAAAGCCCAACCAAACACGGTTGAGTGATAAGTAAATCCAAGCAACGGTCGCGAACATCGAACCCAAAGCAACGAACACGGTGCTCTCGCCCACTTGATTGAGCAAAATAAAAAGATCGACGCGTGTGACCATCAATAAAATGATCATGCAGGCCAGGGTACCGGCCGTCACAAGCATTGAATCCAAAATCAATGAAGAGATATCAGGATAAGAAGAGCGATAAGCAGGAGCGGTTGTGACATTGAGGCGCTTATTTGAAGACGTCTCTTGAAACTCAAGTTTGCGTTTGTTTTGTAGAGTCCTGAGAATTTCATCAACCGTGTCGGCCCCGGCCGTTGGGTTCTTTGGAAGGTCTGCAACAGGTCGCCGTGAAGGCGCCTGGGGCATTTCGATTTCGGGCAAACGGCTGTCTTTTAGCTGAGTGTCCTTGAGCTCAAAGTGAGCAGGCTCACTGAGAGATGACTTGGGCTCGGTCTTCTTGTGAAAACCCAGTCCCTCGGTGAGTGGTCGAAATTCAAATTCTTCAAAAGGGTCCGTCGTCATTCTTCCCCCGGCTGCGACTTCAAAAGTCCGAACTCGTACTTTAGGACGGCAAGTAAGGCGATGCAAGCCGTTTCGACCCTCAAAACTTGGTCGCCAAGAGTCACGGGGACTAGTCCAAGGTCTTGAATTCTTTGGATTTCCTGAAGGGAGAACCCGCCCTCACTACCGACGAAAACCCAGACCTCATCAAGGCCCTGTGGGCCCCAATTGCGGGCCAATTCCTGAACGGCGCAGGGGGCTGCTCCTTCATAAGCAAAAAGACCCGCGCGGCGAACCCCTGGGTTAGTAAAATCTTTGAGTAAAGTTTCAAAGGGGACCGGTTCATTTAAGGGCATCAAATCACCGCGGCCTGATTGCTGCGTGGCTGAAACGATGATCTTTTGCCATCGTTCTATCTTGCTGGGCGGAAGCGAATCGGCTTTGCGAACAAAGCTAAACTCGGAAAAAAAAGGCTGAACTCGGTAAGCACCCATTTCGACCGCTTTTTCAACAACATCGTCCATGACGTTAAAGCGGGGAACCGAAAGGCACAGGACAATGTGAGGCTTGGCAATCTGTGCGACTTTGCGCTCTGCGATTTTACGAGCGTAGGCCCGTTTTTTCGAGACGTTGGTGACTTCAACGAGCCAGGCTTTGCCCGTCTGGCCGAGGACCTCAAATTTGGAGTTTTTCTCTTGTCGGCAAACATCAAAAATATGATGAAACGGATCGCCATCGATCGTTACACCCTCATCATCAAATGCGGAGGCGTCCAACCAGTAGCGTCTCATGACTGAAGCCAGTACCCAACCCATTCGTCTTTTTCGAGGCGGCGAACAACGGTAAGTCCAGAATCCTCGATGAAGTTTTCAAAAAAGTGATCCTCGCGCTCGAGCAAAATACCTGTCAAAAACAAATGACCGCCTGGATTAAGAACACGAAACAGATCTTCTTTAATTTTTATCAAGACGCCATCAATGATATTGGCAATGACCACGTCAAAAGTATCATCAACCTCTTCGAGCAACTGCTCGCGAATGTCGATGTCATCGAGCTTATTAAGTTTGATGTTTTCTCGGGCCACGCGGCGGGCTTCGGGGTCAATTTCAATACCGGCGACAAGACCAAAGCCGAGGCGGTGAGACAGCATGGCGAGGATCGCCGTGCCCGTGCCCACATCAAGCAAGGTCAGTTCTTGGCGGTCCGGGAGCGCCTTTGCGACTTTGATCAAAAAAGCCGACGCCATTTTGGTCGTGGCGTGTGTGCCCGTGCCGAAGGCCATACCGGGATCAATCAAGAGCGCATGTTCAGGCTCAACCGGGGAGGGTAGCCAAGACGGAACAACCCAGTAGCCTCCAGCCAGGTTAAAGGGAACGAAGCCCTTTTTCCACTCGGCGAGCCAATCCTTGTTTTCTTCCTCAACCGATTCCCAAGTCAGACGAGAATCAAGGGCTTTGATGCGCTCAAAAAATTCGGCTTCGGGTTTTTCAGAAAAGTAGACATCGATATCGTGAAATTTGAGAGGAACAATGTCGGGGTCGTATGTGAGATCAGGCTGTGTGTACATCAGTGCCTCGCTGACGCCGGTTGCGGCGTATTCAAATGAAAGCGAGGTGATCACGTCCTCGAGCTGGCTTGTGACTTTGTAGATACGGACGCGAAAGTAAGAATTCATTCAGTCTGGTTAGCAACGCGCCCCATGGCTTCGGCCATTGAATCCATCACGGATTTTTGAATGACGGCGGGATTGAGACTCGCCGTCGGCGGTGCCTCAGACCCAGATTCAGTTTCTTTCGAAGTCTCGGCTTCAGCCATCACCTCAAACGAATTCGTTGCGGTCTCCTTCTGAGTGATCTTACTAGCAGAAGGCTTAGAATTGTCAACGAACGACCCCTTGAGATCAATCAAGTCGCCGCTCATAATTCCGGTTTGTTCGAGCATCGGAAAGAGATCGCGGCTGAGTGACTTATGCTCTCGCGCAACGGTCACGCCGTTCTGAACAAAGAGAATCTTGAGTTGACCCACGGGAACAAGAAGTTCGCCAAAAGCCTGAGTTCCCGTTGCATCTTTAACGTTGATTTTGCGCACGGCTGTGACCACGAGATTTTGCTTTAACCCAGCTTCGCCGCCGGCATTGATGTAAAAGTCGCGGTAGATAGGATCGGTATCAGCAAGTGGAATATTGCGCCGGACTTCGATGATGTGAACATCATCGGCAGCGAACACTTCCCAAGTAAACAGGGCGACCAGTACGACGAGCCCACCCAATAAAAAGAGACGTCCTATTTTGCCAGACATGACAATCCTCGTCCGTTTGCGCTCATCACTTCAGAGCGTCGGCGACCTCACCCATGAGGTCTCATGCTCTTTGTTTCGGAATGAGATGAGCAAAACTGTAGTCGACAAAGGGCGAGATCGTATGAAACTGCTTAGGCAGGAGTCGCGTTTACCTGAATTTCGGGACGCCTGTATAGGACTAAAGCCGAGAGAATCATGAGCGCGCCGAGGCTCTGGAACTGGACATTTTTTGAAAGCCCACAAGAAACAAAGTGAGGGGTGCAATCGTGCACACGATCGCGATGACGAGCTCGCAAGCCGCAACTTTGTCAGACGCTCGTTTAAAAAAATCACCGAGCCGATGTTCACAAGTAAGGGAAAGGTAAAGAGCAACAGGGCCGCGAGGCCAACCGTCATCTCTTTGATCGATTCAAAGTAGAGCGTTGAAAAAACGGCATAGCCCAAAAGCCCGAGAAGCAAAGAGATGAGAATTTGTTTGCCGGGAAGCAAAAGCCAAGCGGGTCTAAAAAGAAGAAGTGAAACACCAAGAACAAGGGACGCGAACAAAAAACGCAACGTCAAGAGTTCGCCGACAGAAAAGCCAAAGTGGTAGGCCCATTTTGCAAAGATGCCCAGCAACCCAAAGCAAGATCCTGAAATCAGAACTTGGAGGGGGCCCTTCCAGGACTTCATCGACCAGAAGATTTTTCCGATCGCTCGGTGCGAGGATTGGTTTTGAAGGATTTTTGACGGTTCTTGTAGGTCTTTTTCAGGCGAACTTCTTCGGGTTCGTCGGCTTGGAACACGCGTTCGGCTGCGACCTCATTTAAGAAAACGAGTTCGCCTCGATCAAGACTTCCAATTCGCAGGCGGCCAATGGCGACCCGCTGAAGTTTAAGAACGTCGAAGCCGATTTTTTCGAACATTTGACGGATCTGACGATTTTTACCCTCGGTGATCACAATTTTGATCCAGCCGTATTGATCAGCTCCGCGCTTGATCTTTTCGACACTTTTGGCCGCAACCTTGCCGCCCTCGATGGTGACACCGCGAAGAAGCTTTTGGATTTTTTCTTCGGGTGGGTGACCATTGACTTTAACCAGGTAGGTTTTGGTGATTTCAGATTTTGGATGCATGATGCGGTTGGCGTACTCGCCGTCGTTCGTCAGGAGCAAGAGACCCTCGGAGTCCCAATCGAGACGTCCTACAGGAAACAAGCGGACGGGGAGATCCTCAACAAAAGACTTGATCGTCGGCCGCTCAAGAGGATCTTCCATCGTGGTAAGGACGCCGACGGGCTTGTAGAGCATCGCGTACACAGGCATTTGCTTGGCCCGCAGGGGTTTACCATCGATGATCACTTTGTCGAGGGATGGATCAACCTTAGTTCCCAATTCGTAAACTTTTTTGCCGTTTACAACGACGCGGCCTTCTTCGATAATACGATCAGCCGCCCGGCGCGAAGCCAGTCCACTATCAGCCATTAATTTGTTGAGTCGAACTCGCGAATCTTTAACGACGGTTTTTTTTGACTGCGATTTTGGTTGTTGTCGCTGCTGTTGTTCCATTGGTCTGCCTCCCGGCTGTCCTGAACAAAATCCAGGTGGCCGAGGCCGCCGAACTGAGGAGTTGGGCGAATGGTCGATCTCGGAGCCGCCATCTGATTTTCGAGATCTCTTAGCAGAAGGCGTAAAAGTTTGTCACCGTGAAACACATACTCGAGGGCATTTTGAGAGCGCACTTGCAGGTCTGTGACCTTAGCTGGATCCAAAGTTTCGCCATGGCGTAAAAGATTCAGGGTCCGCTCCAGATCCTGGCTGAGTTGAACGTAAAAAGGGTCAGATTCTCGGCGAAGGAAGGTCTGTTCGATCCGTTTGAGCGTGTAGAACAAACGGGGGTAGGAATCGATGGGCGCCAGCTTGAACTCGTGGAACTTTTGGCAAATGTAACCGCGAACTAAGTTTGCGCTGACGAGACTGCCGGTTACCATGAACCGGCAGGTCACAAAGGGTGCGACTTCAAGCTTGTAGGGGAGATCGGGTTCAAGGTTGAGCTCTGAATCGTAATGAACCTCAAGGTCCGTGCGTAAGGGCTCGAGGTGACCCTCTCGCAACGTAAACTTGCGGTCAAATTGGCGAATCGTCAAACTGCGGTCGGGATGCAAGACAACAGCGAAAATGATTTTTTCGCTTTCGTGAACCAGGCGAAATTTAGAACCGGCTTTTTTATACTGAAACGTCAGGTAAGAGTTAATCAAGTCGGCAAAGTCGCGCTTGTTTTCGACTTCGATCACTTGGGTTTCAATTGGCCAGCGCACATGATCCAGGCCCAGCAGCACCTGATTGTTCAATTGATATTGCTGCAGGCATTGCTGCAAATCTTCGGTTAGTGACACGCGGTTTTGCATCCAGTGGGGGTATTGCAAACAATCGTTAAAAAAATGCGTGAGAATCGAGGGCGACCAGGATTCGTCTTCTTGGTGCAAATGCTGCAGATAGTTATGAAATGTCAGGAGTCCGGGCGAGAGCTGGAATTTTTGCGAAGAAATATACTTTAAGACTGAGCCAACATTCTGCATACTTAAAACGATAGAAAGTTCTCGAAGGATGAGTCAATTGCAAAGGATGGCAGTGATGCAAAAAGAGCTAAATCCGGATCTCTTCGGAGAGTCCAGCACCTCCAAAACACGCACCGTCGAGGCCGCGAATCCCAATGCCAGCATTGGTTTGTTGCATGTCAAAGAGGTCGACACAAAATTGGCTGAGATGCGAACGCAAATGAACGTCATGATCGACAACATGAACCGCTTTGCGAATCAAGTGAACGAGGCTTTGAAGACGAGCCATCAAAAGTTTGAGAAGATGGGTCAGACGATTCAGCGCCTTGAGCAAAACGACCAAGCCCTCGCGTTGGACAATAGTCAAAAGCTCAGTCAACTGGGCCAAAAGCTTGGGGAGCGCCGTGCTTTGGATGGTAAAGTCCAAGAGATGATCGACCGGCACAATTCGGTTTTAAAGTCATATGAGCTTCGCTTAAACCAATTGCAAAAGTTGATCGCCGAGCGCGAACAGCAAATCATGAATGCGCAGTCGGCCCTCAACGAAGCAAAAATGGAAATCGCGCGCATGAAGCGCTTCTAGACGTCTTTTAACCTCAAGGAGATCCCATGAAACGAGTTCCGTCTTCTGTTTTTATTGTCAGTTCAATGTTCGCCTCAATGTTTGTCTTAATGTTTGCGTTTTCGGCCTCGGCTCTTGAAACCGTTGATGGTGCAAAAAAAGACTATGAAACGGCTAAAGTTGAAATGGCCGCAAAGCTTGGGGCTTTGGATCAGAAAATTGAAGAGCTCAAAGCGAGCACCGCTGCAAAAAGTACGGCGGCCAAAGAAAAGACATTAAAAGAAATCCAAATCAATCGAGATAAACTTCGTGCCGATTACGAACTGATGAAGGATGCAACCGATAGCAAATGGAAGTCGTTTAAAAAGCGGTTCGCGCAGTCGATCGACCGGATGAACGCGAAAGCACAGCGTGCCTTGAAAGATTAGCCTGTTGGGGCTGTAAAGACTTCAGCCCCTCTGTCTCTGGCCTTCGCTTCGCGCTAGATTCAGCGCCATGAAGATCATTCTCTTATTCGCCCTTTCTTGGGCCCAAGCCTCCATTTTTGGTACCGACGACCGAACCTCTGTCTTGGCGGGGTCTTTTTTGGCCAACGCTGAGGGCGCTGCGGTCGCCATGATGGTGCCCAATAATTTTGTGACCGATTCTGCCAGGGGCTCAGGTCTCAAAGACCTCGAAATCTTTCCGCTGACCGAAACTTGGGGGCTGTGCTCCTCCGAGCGGTTTGCTGCGACATCCGGATTTTTTGTAGGCTGCACTGGGTTTTTGATCGCACCTGACATTTTGATGACGGCGGGTCACTGCGCCGTTAATCACGGAGAGTCGACAAATGAAGCCAACGCCTTTTGCGAAAACTTCTCTTGGCTGTTTGATTTTCAAGTGGGGCCAAGCGGACGACCGCAAGTTGCTGGGGTTGTTTCTGATAACTTGTACCAATGTGAAAAAGTCATCAAAGCAGTTCATGATTCAGAGGTGGACGCAGCGGGGAAATTGATTTTTCGCTCGGACTACGCCTTGATTAAGCTCAAACGCAAAACTGCGCGCCAGCCATTAACCTTGGCTAAGGCGCTTCCGCAAAAAGGTGAACGCCTCTCCGTGATTGGTCACCCGCTCGGAATGCCGATGGTGCGTTCTGCGGGAAAAGTGCTGACTCAGAATGGGCTGTATTTTAACACCAACTTAGATATTGCCAATGGCAACTCAGGTTCGCCCGTGCTGAATTCAAAGAACGAAGTCACCGGGATCTTAGTGCGAGGGTACCCTGAGAGCTTCGTGATGAGACCTGCTGGTGATTGCCGATTGATGAATCGATGCTCGGAAGATGGCACTCGGTGCGATCAAGATCAAAAGCTGACGACACCTGGCGCTCATGTCCACGGAATCTTGAGCATTCCAGAACTCGCCTCGGCACTTTCGCAGAAATAAGTAGTTTATTTTGAACTTTTTGAAGCAGCATCGACGCGTTTGATAAACGCGGCGGCGGCTTCAAACTCGGTGAGCGTGAGGTCTTCACGAAGTTTGCCTTGGGCATCGTGAAAGATCACGGTCGGTAGGCCCACGATTTTGTATTTCTTTTTGAGTGCATCAAGCTCTGGTGAACCATTTGTGGCGTCAAATCGGAGGAGCATAAAGTTTGCGGTGCTCAGCTTGAATCTGGGATCCGCAAAGGTGATTTGCTCGAGTTCTTTACAGGCTGCGCACCAGTCCGCATAAAAATCGAGAATGACGGGCTTTCCCTCCTCGGCCGCTTTGACGAGCAAGGCTTCTGAGTAGTTTTGCCAGTTGCCGTGATCGGGCTTGGCTTCGACATCGATATAGTGGGTATTTGTGGCCGTGCGAATATCAAACAGGCTCACCACGATCAGAGCGGCACCAATCAAAACCAAAGCTTGGCACATTCCTTTTCGGATTTTCTTCCACGGCGTATTGAGAGCGGTATTGGGTTCGAAGCCACCTTTTAAAGATCCTAAAAGAATCAATCCAAGACCAACGCTGCCTTCGAACCAACGGACAGGGATAAGAAGACTTAAGTAATAATAAAAACCACCCAGCATGAGCAAGCCGAAGAAGTGCTTAACGCCATCCATCCACTCGCCGGATTTAGGGAGCAGCTTTGTCGCTCCGCTAAAGAGTCCAAGAAGCAAAAACAATTGCCCCATCCCAAGCGCAAAAACAAAAAGTGCACCAAAACCCAGCCATAAATTTCCGGTTTGTGCGATCCACGTCAGCACGCCAACCAAAACAGGGCCTACACAAGGGCTCGCGACAAGGCCCGCGATCACGCCCATTAAAAATGCGCCGCTGTAGCCTTCCGCGTGGGCGCGGCCCAATCGATTTTGCAGCCACTGAGGCGGTTGCATGTCGAAAAGGCCAAACATCGACAAGGACATCGCGAGAAAGACCAGGCAAACAAAACCCAGCACCCACGGGGAGCTCATCGTCGAGCCGAAAAGAGCGCCCGTTGAGGCTGCAAAAACTCCGAGCAGTGAGTACGTCAGCGCGATGCCTAAAACATAAACGTGGGCGACTAAATAGTTTTGAAATTTGGTTCGCGCATGAGCTTGGCGCCCCAAAACGCTCATCGTAATCGGGATCATGGGAAAAATGCACGGCGTAAGGCTCGTCAGAAAGCCGGCGATAAAAAGAAACACAAAAACAAGTGCGAGGTTTTCATTTTCGAGAACCTGCTGCACGGGTTGAGATTTGAAGCGGTCCCAAAGTGTACTGTCAGCCGCGGGCACCGGTGGTTGGCGCAGCGCTGGCGGGACCTTGAAAGAGATCGGGACCTCAAGTGTCGCCGGAAACAAGCAAAATGTTTTTGTACACGCCTGGTAGGTTAAACGCACGATCATGGGGTTTGCCTCAGAATCCAGGTCTGTTGGGGCCTCGATGGGAACGATCAAGCGTGCTTTCTGAATCACGCCTAATCGGTTCTTTTTTGTGGTTTCGTCGAAAAATTCTTTGAGCGGAGAAATTGCAATCCTTCCGACTTTAAACTGGGAAGGCTCTTTGATTGTCAGGGCGAACTGGTCGGCATACGCGCGGTAACCCTCAGGCAGGTGCATGTCGATCTGAACCTCGGCCCCTTGCCCGGGTTCAAGCAAGATCGGAACGACTTGTCCAGTTGCCTGAAGTGGATTCACTTCATCCAAAGGCTGACCCCAGCCAGTCAGACTCAACAGTAATAGTGGTGCAAGGGCAGTCAAAAATCGCATGAACTCTCTTTTCGTCCTGTTGCTTTGATCACTTTACTCGCAAATTGTCTGGTTCATCAATCAAGACCTGGGTCTGGATTTGGGGCTTACACGGCTTGAGTCCTCAGGTCCTTTCCGTCTCGTTCCGATAACTTATCCGAAGAGGTGCGTATGGGTTTTGTAGGTATATTAGTCGTATTTGGGATGGTGTTTGGTGGATTCATGCTCGCTGGTGGACACATTCACGTTATCTTGAAAGCGGCACCACTTGAGTTGATGATCATCGGAGGCGCGGCCCTTGGCGCTTACATCATCTCGAATCCAGTAAAAGTGATCAAAATGGGCATTAAGCTCGGGATGAAAGCGATGACCGCAAAAGGTCCGCAAAAAAAGGAATACACTGAGCTGTTGCAAATGTTGTTTCAACTGTTTCAGTTGTTTCGTAAAGACGGACCTCAAGCGGTTGAGAAGCACATCGAGAATCCTGACAAAAGTGAAATTTTTAATGCTTACCCGAGTTTCATGAAAAACCATCACGCCGTTCATTATCTTTGCGATACGATGAAAGTCGCTTTCGCAGCAGATTTATCGCCATACGACGTTGAAGACCTCTTAAATGACGATTTAAAGGCTATCCACACTGAAGAACATATGGCCCAGCACGCCGTACAAATGGTTGCCGATGGGTTCCCTGGGCTAGGAATCGTTGCCGCCGTTCTCGGGATCGTAAAGACCATGGGTCACTTGACTGATGGTACTGAGGTCATCGGTTCTTTGATCGGTGCCGCCCTCGTCGGTACGATGTTGGGGGTCTTTGGTGCTTACGGTTTGATCGGTCCCACAGCGACGAAAATGGCTGCCGACATCGAAGCGGAAGGCCGTTATTTGCAAGTTATCAAAGCCGCTCTGGTTGCATTGCAACGGGGATCGCCCCCAATCGTTTGCATCGAGTACGCTCGTCGTACGATCTTGCCTGAAGAGCGACCTAGCTTTGACGAAGCAGATAAAGCGACGAAAGAAATCAAGAAGGCAGCGTAATCAATGGCGGCAGAGAAAAAGGGCAAAACAATTGTTATCAAGAAGATCATCGTCGCTGGCGCTGGTCACCACGGTGGTTCGTGGAAGGTTGCCCTTGCCGATTTCATGACGGCGATGATGGCCTTTTTCTTGGTGATGTGGCTTTTGGGCGCAAATGCCGAGACCAAGAAGGCCGTTTCGGACTATTTCTCGACGCCGAGCTTGATTGAGTATAGCTTTCAGAACTTTGGTGTCGAAATCACCTTAGAGAAGCTCTTTCTTGATTTTGTCAATGAGCCACTCAAAGCATTTCAGTCTTTTATGGAACCCATGGATAAGACACCTAACTTGATGGACTTCGGTTCTCAGAATACAGTCGCGGCATTTATGGCAGATAAACTCTCTGATATCATTATGGGAAAGAAGAATCTCTCCATTGGATCTGATAAAGTCGAGTTCGATATTTTAGATGACAAGTTTTTTATTACTGGAACGGCCGTGCCGAATGAGCAGTTTATCGTGAACATGGACCGGATTAAGGCGGTGACTCAAGGTCTTGAGGATTCAATCATCGAGATTGATGTTCGCTTGTTTTTCCAATCCGTAGAGGGATCGAATGTTGATTTGGCAAAAAAGGTGGCGCTTGAGCGTTTGGACCTGATTCGAAACAAAGTTCAGGCTGGTCTTGAGCATCCCTCGGTTGAGGTTAAAGGTGCGATGTCAGTCACGGGTAAAAAAGGTTTTATCGATGGGCAAAGCCAGCGACCTCCCGGACTTATTCACTTTGAGATCAAACAAAAAGAAACCAAGGCAAATGGGGCCAAGCCTCGCAAGTTAGACACGGTCTTCGGAAGCCCCGATGATGAGATGGATGTTTACGACAATTTTGTTAAGCAATTGGCCGAACAAAAGAAAAAGAAGGCACCCGCAAATCCATAATGGCTTGAGGGTTTAGAATTTAGCGGCGAGTTGCAAAAAGAAATAGAGACCACCGCGGCCATCAAACTGGCCACCATTTGAATTGATCGAGTTTCCCAGCGAGTAAGTAATGCCGGCGTATCCATAATTGACCATGGTCTTAACGTCGAAGTAATTACTGAATCCATCGGCTTGCACCATGTTGTAGCCGCCATTCACATTGAGCATAAAGTTATAGGGAATTTGGAAATCACGGACAAAACCGAATCTGGTCGAGGATCCTGCTCCCTCCCAGTTGTCGTCTCGATCGTACAGAAAGTGGTACTCAAAGATATTGAGATCAAATCCCAGGATTGTGCCGTTAAGATCGCCGCCTTGGTAGTAGCGGTTCATGTCGTAGCGAAAGGTTAGATCGGCATTCGTCGTAAAGATAAACTTGTAAGCAATGTACAAACGCAAATTGAGGTTATCGTTGGAGTCGGGAAATTTAATGTTTGAGCCCCACAGGCCAGCTCGAAACTGCGTCCACCGGTAACCAAAGCCCGCTTGCAAGGCATAACCTTTGTCGGTTTGAGTGACTCCGCGTTCGATCCAATTTGTCGTGAGAGCGGCTTCGCCAAAGATCTTGCCAGGCTGGAGCGAATCGCTCACCTCTTGGGCGCGGGCCGGAACACAGAATTTAAGCCCGATCAGCAGGATCGAGGCGACGAGCAAATACTTCAAGCGAGGTTTCATCTCAATCATCTTAGCGAAAGGTGATTGTCTGTTGCATCACTCGCCGGCAGACATGAAGGGTTCTAGACTTTTGACGGGCGCAAAGCTAGGCTCCGCCCCATGAACTGGCTGCCTAGAAATTTGGCTGAGATGACATTGATCGCCTTCGACACCGAAACCACGGGAGCTTACCCCTTGGGAGATGAGGTTGTCGAATTTGGTGCGGTGAAGTGGCGTGGTGGCGTGATCATCGATCAGCTCCAAATTCTGGTAAAGCCCTCTCGACCCATGAGTGCCTTTAACATGGGCATTCACGGGATTACCAATGAGATGGTCGCCGAGTGCCCCCCGATGTCGTCCGAAATTGGAAAAATTCGGGATTTCCTGGCGGATGGTGTTTTGATGGCCCATCACGCCCCGTTTGATATTGGTTTTATGGCGGTTGAATTTGAAAAGGCGGGCCTTCCATTTCCGAATGATCATGTTTTGTGCAGCAGCTTGCTTGCACGCAAGCTTATTTCTGAATCGGCGAATCACAAGCTGCAAACTCTGATTAAGGTGTTGAGCATTGATGGCGGAACCGCTCACCGTGCCCTGGACGATGCGCGCGCGTGCTTGTACGTGGGGCTCGCGTGTTGGAAACGCGCGGGCAAGGAAAAGACCCTTCAAGACATGTCGACCTTGCAAGGCAAAGATCTCAAGTGGGCCGACTACGTTCTTCTTAAAAATCCATCGAATTTGATTCAAGCCTTGGCGCTTGCGATTTTACACAAAAAAGATTTCGATATCGTTTATGACGGTGGCAGCTTGCGTGGACAAGCCCGCCGGATCACGCCGATGGGGATTGTTCGAAACCCTGACGGGGATTATGTCTCGGCCATTTGCCACATCGACCGAGCCCAAAAGCGCTTTTACCTGGGAAAAATTCAGGACTTCTCATCGCTCTAGGTGAATGAGCTACGTTCCTGATGAGTCCGAAGTTCCCGCTCGAGGCATCGGATTTAATGTGCCGGGCTCAAGCACTTCGGGTTCGGGGTGTGAATCAAATCCGGGCTGCAGCCTGACCATCGTTTCGCGAAGGTGGCGCGCTAAATCTTCTAAGTTTTTAAATTCATCTTTAGTTCTGAGTTTAAAATCTCGGAGCTCCTTAGGGTTTTTGCGCGCTTCGGTCATTTCAAGAATGTACTTTTCAAATGCGTAGATGGGTCCCGCGATTTTGTGGGAGATGATTTTTCCAACCGCAAAAAGTCCGACCGAGAACCCGATACAAACCAAGGAAAACGTCAGGGCAAACGGAATCAAAAACTTATCGAGCAGGATCGGGTTGTTTCCAACCAATTCTAAAATCGTAACTCGCAGATAGGTGTAGCTGAAGACCATCGTAACCAGACTAATCCCCAGACCAACCCCTAAAAGCAAAAAGCAATACTTCAACTGAAAGTGGGTATTGATCCAGTAAACTTTCCGAGCATTGTTTTCGGGCCAAAGGAGTTCTCCGTCGCGAATGATTGCTGTCACAATCAAACCATAACCAATCCACTGAAGAGCATCGGCGAGATTAAACACGGGTGAGGCCATGCTAGCTGGTCCCAAAATGATAAAATCGACGACATGACCCCACACAATTCGATCCGTCACATTGCCAATGATTCCGCCCAACAAAATCGACATGCCTGTTCGAAGAGTCAGACTTTTAATTGGTAACAGATATTGAATGAGGGCGTAGGTGCAAACGAGAAAAGCGCCGCCTGTCGAGAGTGTCACAACACGTAAAACGGGCGGGAGATCGGAAAACAAGCCCAGCATGGCGCCCGGATTGTGATGCAATGAAAAGTGCAGCCAAGCATAAGACAGAACTCCAGGAATATCCAAAGCCCAAAGTTTTGTAACGCGGTCTACAGCCCACGTGGCAATCAACGGTAGAAATACGAGGGACCATTCTTTTCTATTCATAATTGACTTAGTCTATCCTCGAATCAGCACCGGTCGCAATCACAGTTCGGTTTCGCCCCTGACTCTTGGCCGAGTAGAGTGCCGTGTCGGCGAAGGCGAGGAGTTCCTCGAAGTTTTTACTGGGCTTGGGAAAGCACGAAACACCTAGACTGATGGTGACTTCAGTTTCGGACTCGACCTTTTTCCTGAGACGCTCTGCTATTTCAAGCGCCTTTTGCAAATCAGTTTCTTGGAGCAAAACACAAAACTCGTCTCCGCCGTAGCGACAGATGCAGTCAAAAGTCCGGAGGCTCTCGCGAAGAACATCAGCTATTTTTTTAAGTACGGAGTCGCCGCCCATGTGTCCCCTGCGGTCATTCCATTTTTTGAAGCCATCAATATCTATCATAATTAAAGAAAGGGAGCGGTTCTGACGTTTGGATCGATCGAGTTCTTTTAAGAGTGTTTCGTGTAGATGACGGTAGTTGTAAAGACCGGTCAAGGCATCTGTCGTTGAGAGCTGCTCCAGATGACTTTTTTGTTTGAGGAGCTCGTGAATTTGCTGAGCTTCTTTGACTTGCAAAATGAGGAAACTGGGCTCCCAAGGTTTTTGTAAAACTTTGTGAACAAGATTGCTCTGCACTGAATCAACAAGAGAATTCAAATTGAGCGCCCCCGAAATCAAAACGCGAACCGTTGTTGGTGACAATATTTGCATTTCACGAAAAAAATCCAGACTGGTCCCCTCGGCCAGATGAAGGTCGATAAGCGCTAAGTCGAAATGTTTTTGTCTAAGGAGAGTTCGCGCTGAATCAAGGTCCTGCACGAGGCTGAGTTGAAATTCATGGCGCAAAAGACGTTCGAGTGCCGACAAAACCATCGGATCATCATCGACTACTAGCAAGAAGGCTTTCTTTGCTTCACCCATAAAAAAATAATAGCATTGAGACTATGCTTAAAACATCATCTATCTTTGTTTTCACTATGGTCTTGTCATGTGTTTCAGTCGGTGCTGAGCTCGGCGCCTCCATTGAAAGAGCGCTTCGCCCGCTTGGTCAATGGAGATCAAAGACCACAATTTATGTCGCTGAAACACCAACTAAAATTCTTTTTCAGAATCAGGGATCAAAAGATTTAATCCCTGCCTCAGTTACAAAAATTCTCACGGCCGGCGCAGTCCTGAAGCATTTTCCTCCAGGAACAAAGCTTAAGACCCAAATCTATGGTGAGGGTCAAAACATTTATCTTAAAGGCGGCGGGGATCCCGGGTTTGTTTCTGAGACGATGTGGTTTTTGGTCAATCAATTTGTTCGCACCCAAATCAAAGTGATCGAAGGTGACATCATCGTTGATGACTCATTTTTTGATTCGCTCAGATTTGATCCCAGTCGGCAAAAAGAGCGTGTTGATCGGGCCTATGATGCACCCACCAGCGCGATGTCTTTTAATTGGAATTCGATCAATGTCTTTATCCGCCCCGGAGCGAAGGCCGGCGACATTGCCGCTGTCTTTTTGGATCCTGAAAATGACTACACCACGCTTAAGTCCGATGTTCGAACGGTGGGTGGAGCAGGGAACGAACTTGTCGTTGATCGTGATGAAAGCAAATCGGGCGACCACCTGATCGTCAAAGGCAAGATTGGGGTGAACTCAAAAGAAATCGCGGTTTTTAAAAACATCACAAAGCCCGATATCTGGTCAGGTGCTCAGCTCAAGTCTTTTCTCAAGCAGCGTGGTATCGAAGTCAAAGGTCAGATTCGTGCGGGGACAACTCCGACGTCAGCGAAGCTGCTTGCCGAAGCAGAAAGTAAGCCCATCGAGCAGATGGTGGCTGACATGAATAAGTTCTCCAACAACTACGTTGCTGAGATGCTGACGAAAAATCTAGGGGCGCTCAATGGCAAGCCAGGCACCATTGGCCGCGGGATTGACGTGATCCGTGAGTATATCAAAGAGCTGGGTGTTGACCCTCTCGAGGCCCAGATCTTTAATCCGTCAGGGCTCACGCGAAACAATCGACTGAGTGGGCGGGCCCTTTGGCGGGTCTTGTGGGATCTTCATTCGCAGCTCTTGTATGAGCCCGAGTTTTTGACCTCCCTGCCAATTGCTGGGGTTGATGGAACTTTGAAGCGCCGATTGAAGGGAAGCCCGGCCGAACGTTGGGTTCGAGCCAAGACGGGCTACCTCGACGGCGTTGTTTCTTTAGCTGGATACGCTGGACGCAAGGATGGAACCGTCATTCCCTTCGTTTTGATTTACAACGGATCTGCCGATGAGGCCATCGTTAGAAATGCATTCGACGATGTCATGAAGGTGCTGGTCAAATAATGAAGAGAATGAATTTTGGTTTCGTTGTGCTGGTAGTTTGTGGTTTGGTTTGCCTTGCCGCAAATGCAGCCGATGAAGCGACGGACACGCCCGTGACACATCAATCGATCGAGGGTGACCAATCTTTAACGACCTCACGGCCTTGGCGCAGCCCGGAGTATGCGAATCAAACAGCGCAATTGGGTTGGAATGAAACTGCCTTTGCTGTTCCCAAGGGGCTTGAAACTCAGGTCAATTTCTGGATCGATATTTACAGCCGGTACACGACTGACCAAGGCGTCTTGCACGACAGTGAGTATATCGATCTCGTCTATGACGTTCTGGACTTTACGTATATCTCGAGCCGCTCCGACCTGGACGGTTTTCAAAAAGAGCGTATGAAGATCAAGATCGTCAATAATGCTAAAAAGCGTGTGGTCGATATGCTGAAGCGCTTTGAAACTTTGACTGACGCGACGACTTTGGCTGAAAACGAAAAAAGAGTTTGGGATTACTTCGTTAAAGTAGAAGGTAAGAAAAAGTTCAAGGAAGCAGCGGGGAAGACCCGTTTGCGATTTCAATTAGGCCAGCGTGACAGAATCGTACAGGGCATTTTCTTCTCAGGTCGTTACTTGGAGGAGTTCGAACGCATTTTTCGGGATGCCGGTCTTCCGATAGAATTGACTCGCCTTGTGTTCGTTGAAAGTTCATTCAATGTTTTGGCACGTTCAAAAGTAGGCGCGAGCGGTCTGTGGCAAATCATGCGCTACACCGGAAAGCCCTACATGATGATCAATGATGCGATTGATAAGCGAAATCATCCGACCGAAGCAACCAAGCTCGCTGCAAGGCTCTTTCGCAATAACTACCAGATGCTTCAGACGTGGCCGCTAGCTGTCACGGGTTATAATCATGGTCCTAGCGGCGTTCTGAGGCTGACAAAGCTGTACAAGTCGCGCGATCTCGTGGATCTGACTCAAGACAATGGTTCTAAAAAGCGTCTTGGTTTTGCTTCTCGAAATTTTTACGCCAGCTTTTTGGCTATTTTAGAAGTCGAAAAAAATGCGCCTAAATATTTTGGCACTGTTCAATGGTCAAACTCGCTCAACTCGACAGGTCTCGTTTTACCTCGGGCTCTGCCGTACACGACACTCTTAGATTGGTTTGATGGTGATGATCATAAGGCTCAGATTTTTAATCCCCATATCACGTCGCAAACGCGCAAAGGTAAATCACTTTTGCCGAAGGGTGCAGTGATTTCAGTGCCGCAAAACAAAGAAGGCGAGGTCCGTGAAGCCCTCGCCCGTCCAGAAGTCATTCTTAAACAGGGTCACAAAGCGGCGTCGAGCGCTCTGTAAGGATTGTCTGCGTACTCGAGCAAATACATGCAAGGTTCGATATTTTTTTGAACCACCCCCTGGATGACACCTTGTCCGGGGTAGAAGCCACCCGAGCCCCACTGACTTGCGGGATCGAGTTCAAAGGTAAACGAAATCACTTTTTGAGTCCCATACGACCAGTCGGTCAAGTCTCCGCTGGCAATGTACAAATCAGAAGACTGCTGAGGCTTGTACTTGTTCCAAGTTGCCATTTTGCGTGCCATGACTTCGTGGACCGCTTTATCTTTAGCATCTCCAATACCTGCTTCTGAATGCCCCCAAGGGTACAGAATCAATTCGGAAAATGTGTGGAAGGAAAGAAGCGTCGAAATGTTTTGGTGTGTTTCGATGAAGAGCTTGATCGCTTGTGTTTCGGGCTCACTGAAGGGCTTGGTTCCCATGTAAGTTTCGCTATTGGGTCTGTTGCTGGATCCGCCAGTTCCCCATTTGTAGCTATAGTTGCGATTCAGATCCACGCCGAATGTGCCGTCGCGGTTGGCCGCGCGGTTCTTGCGCCATGTCTTGTAGCGACCACCTTCAATATCATATTCAAGTCCATCGGGATTCACCATGGGGATCAGATGAATTTCACGAGTTTCGATGTAACGAACCGCCCGGGGGTTTCCGTTCTTGTACTCTTTCATCAGCCACTGGATGAAGCGAAGAGGGACTTCTACGCTCAAGTGTTCGCGAGCATGGTGTCCACCCAAGAACAGAACCGCCGGTTTGGTTTCTGAAAAATCAGGATTGGTCGAAATCTTAAGTGCCCAGATGTCACGGCCTTGGTGAGTCATACCGATGGATCCGAGTCGCATGAGATCTGGAAATTCAGCGACGAGAGTATCGAGAGCCTGTTTCACTTCTGAGTAGTTGTGGAACTCGCGATCTGCATCCGGAAAATCGAGTGCTGAAAGCAGGGTCGTCTCGGATTCAACCCAGCCCAGTTTTTGAAGCTGCTTTTTTTCTTCGAGATTGGCAATGACCATCACCCAGTCTTCGCCGACTTGTTCAATCGAGGCGCCCGTGTTGGCGACGACACTTCGCTCGAACTTGTCTTTGGCTCGCACCTTAAGGACGAACTGAGTCGAGTCGATTGACTCGGCTTGATGAATCGGGAGGACCGCAAACAGCCCTGCCAACGTGACATACAGTAAACATTTTTTAATTTTCATTGTTGGATCCCTTCCTTGGAACATCGATGAATGCACACCAAGCTAGCACGTTCCATTTTGGCACCACAAAGAGGCACGAATTTCCTAGACCAAGGCCCTGCTCTGGCTGTCGAGCGAAGACTGAGGAGGTCCTTTTTGGGAGCGATAAAAACAAAAAACCGGGGATGGCTTTTTAGCTTTTTTGAACTGCTATTTCCAAAGCTGGATTTATTGAAAGTTTTGAACTTGAGCAATGTACGGCAAGTTGCGGTAGTAACCATCGTAATCCAGCCCGTAGCCAACAACGAAATCGTTGGGGATTTTAAAACCAACCATATCAATTTCGCAGGGAACTTTGAGAGCATCTGGTTTTTCAAGAAGCGCAATTGTTGTCAGACTCTTTGGTTTGCGAGCCATGATGTTGCTTTTGAGGTAGTTCATCGTGAGGCCGGTATCGATGATGTCTTCAACCAAGATCACGTGCTTGCCTTCAACCGAGTGAGCAAGATCGAGTGTGACTTTAACTTGGCCCGAAGAGCTGGTGCCACTATATGAAGACACGCCGAAAAATTCGCAGTGAACGTCTGTTTGAATGGCGCGGATTAAATCCGAATAAAAAACAAAAGATCCTTTGAGAACGCAGATCGCGACGATCTCAGTGTTTTTAAATTTTTTGGTCAGCTGATCGCCCAGCTCTTGGACTTTTTTTTGAATCTGCTCTTCAGAGATGTAAGTCGAAAGTTTCAAGTTCATTGTCATAGGTCCCTCGCTTCAGACGAAAGAGTTGTTCATAATTTCACCAAACCCACCGCCGCCCGGAACAATATAGTCGGAATCGTTCAGACCCCGCTCTTGCGCCCATAGAAGACCTGGTTCGGACTCCAAAACTGCCTCGGAAGAAAGCCCTCGGTCAAGGCGAAGAGCATAGATCTGTAAATCGGGATGGGCCGTCAAGACCCGGCGAAGGTATTCGGGCGTTACAATCAGGTGCAGGGCCACATAACAAGCGGCTCGGCCAGGAACCTTCTTTTTGTAATGGTCAACGGCCGCCACCAAGGTCCCGCCGGTTGCCCCCATGGGGTCCGGAAAGAACACGTAGGCGGCTTCTTGACCTCCACCAATTTTACTGGCGCCGAATTCGGTGCCCGTGACCTGGTGGTTCTCGTTGGTCGTGCGAGCAGCAAAGATGTGATCTTGGCGGATCAATTCGGGCTGCAAATAATCATGGAGAGCTTCATAGCAAAGATGCGAGGGGTAAGTCCCCGCGCGAGCCAAGTTGACCGAGATAGCTCTGGTGGCCCGAGCCACGCGTGTGCCATGCAAGAGAACATCAGGGTGCGTTTTTGTCATGCGAGTTGGTTCGCTGAAGGCTTGCTTCGGCAGCTGCTCATCAATCACGTACCGGAGCATGTTCTGGTAAAGCCGGGTGACCAGATGATTGATACGAGGTTGAAACGAGTTGGGGGAGCACAAATCGGCGAGCCATCCCTCAAGGGAAGGACTACTTAAGAGATGGACTTGGGCGCCATAATGATGTTTTTGCTCATGAATCATGGAGGCGAAGTATCAAAATCAACGAACAAAGTAAACTCGGACGACTGATTTTTGAATGCGGTCGACTCGAATATTTGCATGATGCCCTCGGGACCTAAGATTTCGTCGCCATCTTTGGCAATTTGCCGGGGGAGAGCCATATGAACCATCATTCCGTATTTGTTCGGAATATCGAAGTTCATCGCGGGTGACGAGGTCTTACGCAAGTTGACGCCGTCTGGAGAGGGCTCTGGAAAAGATTTCAAGAGTTCGATCTCGCCCCGGATGCGCCCCTGCACGCTCGTGTCCAAAACAATCAGAGTTGTAATGCCAATCTCGTTATTGTCGGTAGTTTTCGTGCCGACGAACCATTGTTGCTGCAAATGCTTAGAATCAAAAGCTCGTGATACTTTTTGAAGGACGCGAACTCCTGATTTTCGCTCCAAGCGCTTAGCGACATCGAGGAGTGGGCCTGCTTTGAACTCACCAAAATCTGTAAATTGGCCCGAGCCTTGAGACTCCTCGGCCATTTGCTCGAGCGCTTGGCGGTTCACTTCGGCGTAGTAAATCACGGCGTTGACTGCGCGGTCTTTGCGAGCACCCACCGTGGTTGAGGCCGAATCGCCGGTGGGTGAGGGTGTTGCATTTTCGCTCTCGAGCGCACTTGCCAGCATTTTTGCAGGGACTGAGTTTGTCGGACCAGCAATGGAGGCGGAGCTTGCAGCGCCCTCTGGCGCGGGGACTGTCGCAGCTTCAGTCGGCGGTTGCCCCGTTTCAGCACTCGTGGGTTCGTCGGCGTTTGCCGAGGCTGCCACCACGGGAGATGCCGTAGCCGGATCACTTTGCTCGATGATCACCGGTCCACTGCGCAAAAGCTGGGCTCGGTTTGCGACCTCGTCTCTTTGGCCCTTCCGGATGTAGGTGACGGAGCCCGCAACAACAGAAAGTGTGAGGGCAATCAGAAAGACGGGGTTGACCATAATCTGATTCCAAAGCGGCGGAGCCGCTGGTCGATACGATAGCATGTCGACACCACAGCTGGCGCAATACTGATCTTTCGGTTGTGAAAACCCGCACTTGGGACAATTGATAAGCATGTTATTGATAGTAGCCTATATAATTTGTTTTCTCTCAAGGAGAAAGGCTTGACCCCCCAGAGGAACCCGAGCGAAGTTCCAAAAGCTATGACAAAGGTCGAGAAAGAACTGCACATTCCGGTGATGCTCAAAGAGATTCTTGAGATCGCGGCGCCTGTTTTTGTAAAAGAGGCCGACCAGTTTCGGTATTTTGATGGAACGTTGGGACGTGGTGGTCACTTGTCTGAAATTATGAATCTTGATTCGCGTATTCACGGCGTTGCCTTTGACCGTGATCCCGAGGCGCTCGAGTATGTGTCGAACTTACGTGCGGATTGGATCGCGAACTCACGCTTAAAACTGGTGCATTCAAACTTTGCGGATTTTTCTCCTGAGCGCGAAGGCTTTTTTGATTTTATGCTTTTAGATTTGGGCGTGAGTTCTCCGCAACTCGACGAAGGTCGACGTGGGTTTAGCTTCTATCATGAAGGTCCTTTGGACATGCGCATGGACCCCACTCAGGGTGACACGGCTGCCGATTTGATCGCCAATTACGACGAAGAAGATTTGACCACTTTGTTTCAAAAATACGGTGAAATCTCAAGACCCTACCGCGTCATCAGGGCCATCTTGAATGACCGCACGGATAAACCTTTTTTGACCACTCGGCAATTGGCGGGGCTGATTGAGCGGGTTGATGGATGGCAACGAAAAGGGTATCACCCGGCGACAAACTACTTCATGGCCCTTCGCTTAAAAGTGAACGAAGAACTCAATTCGACCGAGCGTTCGCTGCTTCCGTTGATCCACGGACTTAAGCCGGGGGGGCGACTTGCAGTGCTGACCTTTCACTCGTTGGAAGATAGAATTGTTAAGAATCTCTTCAAGGATGAAGAAGAGCTGGGGTCTCCGTTGTTCAAGAAAGTGATTAAGCCCACCTGGGAAGAATCGCAGAAAAACTCGAGAGCCCGCAGCGCAAAACTCAGAGTTTTCGAGCGAGGGAACCACCGTGTCGATACAGCTCAAGGATTGGGCTCCATTAAAACCATTCGTTAGTGTCGTTTTCATTATCTCAACGCTTTTCTTTTTGGTTTTTCTCCAGATGGAAGAGCGCCGAATGGGTTATGAAATTCTAAAAGTGACCCGCGTTCAAAAGAAAATGATGGAAGAACGACGTATCAAAGAGATGCAGCTCGCCAAGCTGACGCGTCCTCAACAAGTTGAGCGCATGGCAACGTCAAAACTGACGCTCAGAAAAATTCAAGCCAGTCAAATTATTCACCTCTCGGGCGCACAGCCCTCGTTTCGCTCAGGATCTGACCGCGGAGAAGTGAATTGAAGTCTCGCGTTCTGCTTCTCTTCTGCGGGTTGATGATTCTATGGGCCGCCCTGGTTCTTCGCGCCGGTTGGTTGCAGATCATTCCTGATGAGCGAATGGCCGTGCTTCAAGAGCGCCAATTTCAAACTGTGATTACTTTGCAAAATCGGCGGGGTGCGATTGTTGATCGCAATGGCCGCGATTTGGCTCTTTCGATGACCGCGTTTTCGCTTTACGCTGATCCTAAAATTTTGTTGGGTAAAAAAAACCTTTCAAAGCGCTTAGGCAAGTCCTTGGGAATGAGTGCCGAAAGTATTGCAGCTAAACTCAAAGATAATCAGAAACGCTTTGTCTGGCTTGCTCGTTTATTGCCTCGGGAAAAGTACGATGAAATCAAGTCTTGGGATATTCGTGGCCTTTCTTTTGTCGAAGAATTCAAGCGTGTTTATCCCAACGAAAATTTACTGGCCTCAACCCTCGGATTTGTTGGCGGTGAAGGACAGGGGCTTGAGGGCCTTGAACTTGCGTATGATAAGGTGCTTCGCGGTGATAAGAAAAAAGTGATTGCTCGCCGTGATGCCAGGGGTCGCCCGCTGGTTGGTCAAGGGATGATGTTTGCCGAAAACATCGAAGGTTCAGAAATTCGTCTGACGGTAGATGCTGAAGTTCAGCACGTTCTTGAAAATGAAATTGAAAAAGCGGTGAATGAATTTGGCGCCGAGCAGGCATTCGGTGTTATCTTGCACGCCAAAACTTCGGCGATCGTGGCGATGGCGAACACGCCGACATTTGATGCGAACCGCGCGATAAAAGTCGCCAATGAGCTTCGACGAAACCGCGTTGTCACGGATACCTTTGAGCCTGGATCGGTTCTGAAAACCATTGCGATTGCCGCCGCTCTTCGCGAGAAAAAAATTGCTCCCAATACGCGTATTGATACCGAAAATGGAAAGTTCATCGTCGGTGACCGCATTATTCGCGAAGCCGAGACCACACACCGCTGGAAAAATCTGACGGTCAGTGAAGTTTTGGCTTATTCATCCAACATCGGAAC
>JBKCUU010000089.1:0-60929 GCA_046318155.1 Bdellovibrio sp.
GCAAGTCATTGTGTTCTCGAACTTCAAAATGAACGTCGAGAAAATCGCGGCTTTTTTGACTTCAAACGGGTTGCCCGCGATGGGCATCTCAAGTTTGTTGTCGCAAGCTCAGCGCAACCGCGTGATCGAGCAGTTTAAATCCGAGAACGAAAAAAACATTCTCGTTGCCACCGATGTCGCCGCTCGCGGCTTGGATATCAAAGGCGTCGATATGGTGGTGAACTACGAATTGCCTCAAGATGCTGAGAGCTATGTTCATCGCATTGGTCGGACCGGCCGCGCCGGCACTGAGGGCCGCGCGCTGTCACTTGTCAGCGATCGTGACGTGGATTCCTTGAAACGCATTGAAGATTACCTCAAACACAAAGTCGAGATGGCTTGGTTTGACGAAGTGGACTTGATCAAAGATTTCAAACCGTTCCCCCGCGATTCTTACGGTCGCCGCGATCACCGTGAAGGTGGCGGTCGTTCTGCTGGTGGTCCTCGTGACGAAGGTGGTCGCCAGGATCGACCACGCCGTGAAGGCCAAGGCGCCGGAGGGCGTGGACCACGCCGTGAGGGCGGAGCTGACAATCGTGGGCCTCGTCGGGATGGACCTGGGCAACAGGGTGGCGAGAAAAAACGTTTTGATCCTCGTGGGCCTAGGCCCGAAGGTGGACGTCCCGACAATCGCGGTCCTCGCGGACCTCGCCGTGAAGGCGGACCTGATCATCGCGGTCCTCGAGGACCGCGCAGTGAACGCAGACCAGACAATCGCGGTCCCCGGCACGAAGGCGGACCACGACGTGAGGGACAACAAGCCATTGGCAATCGGCCGAATGGTTCGCGTCCCAACTTGCACAGCAAGGGCCGCGCGGGCGCAGCAAAACCAGCTGGAAAGCCTGTCAGCGTGACTCAAAAGGTTTCGGGATTCTTTAAAAAGCTTTTTGGGGCGAGCTCGGCTCAGCCACCCAAGAAAAATTCTTAATAAGCTGATTGCATTCGTTGATCGACTTTTCGAACGTGGCTTGCTCATCCGAGCAGGTCACGATCACGACCGATTTTTTCTTCATAAACACCGCTTGGCGAAGCTGTAATTTTTTCTTGGGCTGGCGAACGTCGATGACGATCCCGCGTTGGCCATTTTGCGAGAACACGCGTGAACCCATCACATCCATCCCCAACACGCTGTAGTCCCGCATCCAGCGCTTGGCATAAGACTCGAGCGACATCTCGGCTTTAAGGAAATCTGTCTTGAGGTGAGCCTGAGCCGAGAGGAAGTCGGCGTTTGAAAAACGCCACGAGCTATCCTCGTCACCCCGGCTCAAAGACTCATCAAGCTGCATCTTCCAATTTGTGCCCTTTAGGCCCAACTGAAAGCCTTTACGGGCTAAAAAAAGATTTTTTTCACTTGAGGTCAAGGCGGACGTCCCGATTCCGGGATGAGGAGAAGCATAAGCCGTTGATATCAGCAAGCTTATGAAGAACAGCGTTTTAGTATAAGTCAAAACTTGCTTTGGCATACACTCTTTTCATTTTACTTTCAGGGGGTTGCCCGCCTAAGTTGCCCCCGTATTCATACCTCTGGGAGGGGGCTCATACCATGGTAACTCTTTTTCGAATCCAGAAACAAGGACTCATCGGTTTCACTCTACTGATTGCCTTCACACTGGGACTTTCTGCATGTGAAAACAAACAGACGAGCGACAAGGCGGTCGATCAATCAAACGTTTCGGGAGAAGAACTTTTCTCGAACCGCCCGGTCGCGTTCAACAGTTTTTACGCTGTTGTAAAGCTCAAAACCGCCCCTCTCTTTGACACAGCTGAGACGAAAAACGGAAAAGCCATTGTCACTCCCGCGCAATTAAAGGTGGTGGATGACGAGCAAGCCGCGTTTTTAGCGGACGTGGCTAAAATCTCTCCCGAGATCAAAGTCGTTTACAAATACCGCTTTGTCTTGAATGGTTTTGCACTGACAGGACCGACCTCGGCGCTTGAAAAGCTCAAGTCAATCGGTTTGGTTGCCAGTGTTGAAACTGATGGCGGCTTTAAACGCCCTCTCCCGATGTCGACCGGCCAAAAAGCCGCGCTTGCGAACACATGGAAAGAGCGCAACTCGGCAAAGTTTATCGGTGCTGAAAACTTGCACGCGCGCAGCCTTCCCAATGCCCGCGGCGAGATCGTTCCTTTGAATGGAACGGGTATGACCGTTGCCGTTATAGATACCGGCATCGACTACACCCACGCCATGTTGGGTGGTTCAGGTTCGGCTGAAGACTTTAAAGCGATCAACCCCTCAGCACCTTCGGCCGCTTACCCCAATAAAAAAGTGGTCGGCGGTATTGATCTCGTTGGAACCGAGTACAACGCGGCTTCAATTGATTTTGCAAAACACCTCCCAAAGCCTGATGCGAACCCTTTGGATGAAGGCGGGCACGGGACTCACGTTGCGGGCACCATTGCAGGTCTTGGTGATGGCGTTGAAACGTACTCGGGCGTCGCTCCTGGTGCTTCTTTGTATGCGGTTAAAGTTTTTGGAGCGGATGGCGCGACAAGTGATTCGGTTGTCATCGCGGGTCTTGAGTTTTCGGCTGATCCCAATGGCGATGGTAACCCCGATGACCTCATTGACGTTGTGAATATGTCGCTGGGGAGCTCCTTTGGTAACGCGAAAATCCTCTACAACGAAGCCATCGCAAACTTATCACGTGGCGGGACCGTGGTTGTCGCCTCTGCCGGCAACTCAGGCGATGTTGACTACATCACAGGTGCACCTGGGATTTCGGACGAAGCCATTTCAGTCGCGGCCTCCGTCGACAATACGGATCACAACTGGCAAGCCCGCGCGGTCAAATTTGTTTTGCCCACACTGGGTGCTCGCCTTTCTGAGGCTGTTGAAGCAGCCATTGCAAAACCAATCGATGAAGCCGGCCCTGTTCAGGGTGCCTTGGTTTTTGCCGGTTTTGCAGACAAAGACTTCTCGGACGAGCTCAAAGCTCAGCTCAAAGGTAAAGTCGCGTTGATGGACCGCGGATTGGTCGCGTTCTCTGAAAAAATCCGCCGAGCTCAAGAGGCCGGTGCCATTGGAGCGATTGTTGCCAATAATGCTCCCGGTGCTGCGTTCACAATGGGTGGTGACGGGACATTCGATATCCCTGCTGTGATGGTCACCCAAGAGCTGGGCGTGGTTTTGAAATCTGAAATCACGAAAGGTGAGACGCGGATCGAATTTCAAACGAGCGAAAAGATTTTGAAACCCGAGTTGATCGACACGATCACCGATTTCTCGTCAAAAGGTCCTCGTTCAGAGGATTCTTTGATCAAGCCTGAGATTTCGTCTCCTGGAGACAACATCATCTCGGCAGAAATGGGCGGCGGTCGTGCTGGCGTTAAAATGTCGGGAACATCCATGGCCGGCCCTCACATTGCGGGAGCGATGGCTTTACTGAAGCAAGCTCACCCTACGCTCTCGGTTTCAGATCTAAAAGGTTTGCTGTTGAACCGTGCGAAGACAATCACAGACAGCAAAAAAGTCGTCTACCCCATTAGCCGTCAAGGGTCGGGCCGCGTTCAAATCGACGAGTCTGTTGATGCCAAAACGATTGTTCAGCCTTCGACTTTGTCGTTGGGTGAAGTTGCGATCGAATCTCGCAAAACGATGAAGCGTACGATTACTGTGCGCAACATCTCGAAAGAAGTCTTGAACCTGACGGTTTCTTTGGTCAACCGCGGTGAGGGCCTTAAATTGCGATCGGTACCTGCATTCGCTTTGGCTGCGGGCGAAGAGAAGTCCGTTTCTTTAAGCTTGTTGCTGGACGCTTCTAACATGACTGAACTCGTTCGCGAAATGGACGGTTGGGTGACCTTGAGTGAAGGTCAAAACGAAATCGCGCGTGTGCCTGTGTTGGCAGTTGCTCGAAAAATTTCGAGCATCCAAGCCTCTAACTTGGTGATTGAGTCTAGCGCTGCTGATTCAATCGGTGCAGCAGGTTCGGTCACTTTGACAAACTCGGGTAAAAACTCAGGGAGTGCAATGCTCTTTAACTTGCTCGCACAAGATGCACGCAAAATCGACCCTCGCCACGACCGCTTTGCGAGCAAAGGTTGTGATCTTCAGAGCGTCGGCTACCGTATCGTTGAAAAAATGGTCGACGGCAAAAAACTCAAGGCTCTGCAAGTTGCTGCTAAAGTTTATGAGCCCCTCACTCAGTGGAACATGTGTGAGCTGACGGTCTTGATCGACAGCAATGGTGATCAAGAGCCCGAGCAAGAGTTGGCCGCCATCAACTTGGGCAATGTCCCTGGTCTTTCGACGCCTGCAACCGAGCGCCAATTTGCGAGCGTGTTGTTTGATGCGGCGGCTGTTCGTCAATTGCGACGAAAGTTCGAAGCGGACTCAGTTGTCCCCGATCAGAAAAAGGGAGAAGAGAATTACTCCACTGCAGTTGTGAGTTCATTGCCCCTGACGCCTTTGGATCATTCGACCATCATGATTGTTGAAGTCGATGCCTCGCTCTTAGCTCGTCGTCCCACCGGCGAGCTCGCGATCAAAGTTGCGACTCAAGAATTTTCGGGCTCGTCGGTTGAATCCGATGACTTCTTGGCGAACGGCACTCAAAGCTGGTTGCCCCTTTCGCTCCACGAAGCGGCGCAGTCTTTTGCTGGACTCCCCGGGAAAGTTACGGTGAAAGCAGGAACGACGACACTTGTCGAACTTGAAAAAGGTTACGGCCAGTCACCTTTGATGGTTCTGCTCCCCAATAACTTGACCGTGTTTTCAGACTTGCTTGAAGACTCTCAAGCCGTGCTTTTGACACCGAAGTTTGAAGTGCCTCGAGATCCGTCGGTCCGCCCTTAATTTGCAGGGGCTTTGGCCCGACGTGTCTGATCGAGGGGTGTGCAAATCTCTGGTAGGCTGGGGAACTCGCGTAAGAACAGCTGCGAGTTGCCCCCGGTCTCAAAAGTCATGACCAGTCGGTCTAGATCCTTGTTCACGCTTAAGTCTTTAACGTTGCCGCCGCTCTCAGAAATAAGAGCGGCGTGGCATTTTTTTTCTGGGTTAAGGATCCAGCCCGACAAATTCTCGTTCGCCGATTTTTTTGCACTCAAAATCAAAATTGGTTTTTTGAAGTGCCCCATGGCCCATTCTAAACTTTGAATCTCGGTAAAAGGAATGTCGAGGCTTTGAATTTTGCCGTCCATCTTAAGGCCCAACATGATGCCGCCGCCGGCTTTATGAATAACCCAGGCCACGCGCGTGGTGCTCGCATCGACCGTCGGAAGCCTCAGAGAGGCCACTTGGTCAGCGCCCCAATTTGAAGTTTGAGCTCCCTTGGTGGTCAATCTGTCGATCTGAGTTTTGCCTGCATGCTCGCTGACATACATCACTTGATTCGCGCCGACCCAAGACATTTCGGATTGGTATCCAGGCGCATGAGTGAGGCGTTGAATCTGTGAGCCTTTGCGATCAGTCAGGTAGATTTCGGTGGGAGGAAGAGTTCCGATTTTCTGATTGAGAAGTCGGGGGCGTTCTTTGAGTTCGTCCGTCGTTGACGAATAAATCAATTGCTCGCCTGTCGGTGAATAGTCAACGTCATGGCAGTCGCCATCGTGAAACGTAATTCTTTTTTCTCGAAACGTCGACAGACTCATCTCGTAAACTTGCACATGCTTGTGTGCATCTCGCGCACCAGAAAGATAGATCAGTGTTTTTCCGTCCGGAGAAAAGTGAGCTTTTTGATTGGTTCCGATCGAGGTTAAACGTAGTCCCGCCCCTGTGTGCGCGGCCTGTAAAGAAGCGTCTTCAGAAATCTTATTTTTTGTCGAGGACGAGCCCCCGCAAGCCAGCAAGCTCAAGAGGACAAGTGCGAGAGCACCTTTTTGAGCAAGATCGAGGGATTGATCGAAGAGAGAGCGTCGACTTCGCACCATTGCACACCTTTTAACAAATCTTTTTTCTTAAGTTTGATCTGAATGTAGATGTCATGATGAGTGATCCCATGCTTGAGATCAAACGTTTCGGGTTTCTTTTTAAGTTGTTTGATTTTTCCCGGAAAAACCCACTGGCCTTTGAGGAAGGGCATTTGGGGATTCTGGACCAAAGCCACGCGATTTTTGCGCATGACAATTTCTGGTTGCCAGAGCCAAATTTCTCCTTGAGTGCGTGGTTTTTTTAGAGGCAGAGTTAGGTGCGTGTTGGCCTTAAGCGAAACGCACAAAGACTTCCAAGGACAGAGTAAACAAGTGGGATTGTGGTTGGTGCAAACGGTGGCGCCAAGTTCCATCATGGCTTGATTCAAATTCGAGGGCTTCTCAACTTGTGCCAGTTCATCGGCCAAGACTTGCAGCACCTGACGGCCCGCGGGTTTCCAATGTTCAGTGGCAAGTCCCGCCACGCGTGAAAGAATTCGAATGACGTTGCCATCGAGCACGCCGACTTTTTCTTCAAAGGCGATCGATGCAACAGCTCGTGAAGTGTACGGACCCAAGCCGGGAAACTCAGTCAGCTCGGCCGCCGTTTTCGGAAATCCTTTTTCGGCAAAAAGCTGAGCAGCTTTGTGCAAGTTACGGGCACGCGAGTAGTACCCAAGGCCCGACCAATGCTCGAGGACTTCTTCCAGCGACGCTGCGGCCAAAGCTTGGACGCTCGGAAAGGATTTAAGAAAGCGCTCGTAGTAAGGAATCACGGCCTGAACGGTGGTTTGCTGAAGCATGATTTCAGAGATCCAGATTCGGTAGGGATCCTGCGACGCTCTCCAGGGCAGGGGGCGGCGATTCTCTTGGTACCAAGAGGTCAGGGCGTCTGACATCAACGCAGTGTCAAAGGGCCTTCCCTGGTTGCTTCCGGGACGCTTCACTGATTTCATAAGAGCGATTTACACGAAAAGGCGGATGTATGGAATACAAACCCATCAGTGGACGCGAGTTTCCTCGATTTTCGGGGATCAAGACTTTTTTCAGATTGCCGTACGTCAATGTGGATGCGGACTACGACGTTGCTCTTTACGGCATCCCTTATGATGGCGGCGTGTCTTACCGCCCGGGTCCTCGTTTTGCGCCGTCGGCCGTTCGTGAGATGTCCAGCCTAGGGCGTGGTTTTCACATGGAACGCGGTTATTCGATTTTTGATAAACTCAAGTTCGCCGATGTTGGGGATTCGCCGACCGTGCCGATTGACCAAATTCAAACCTATCAGCGCATCGAGGCTTTTGTGGGCGAGCTTGCGCGCCATCATAAAAAAATGATCGGTGTGGGTGGGGATCACTCCACAACACTCCCGATTCTGCGCACACTGCGCAAGCAGTACGGAAAAAAATTAGGCTTCATTCACTTTGATGCCCACTTGGACACTTATCCTGCCGCCTGGGGCTGTGAGTACCATCACGGCGCTTTTGCTCGCCATGCCGTTGATGAGGGCCTTGTCGATCCCGCCCACATGATTCAGATCGGAATCCGTGGTCCTCTGGCTGGCGGTGATGATTTGGATTTTATCAAAAAAAATAAGATCCGTGTTTACACGGTTGATCATATCCGCAATGGTTCGCTCAATGATTTTCTGGGCAGCTTGCCGAAGTTTGGCGAGATCCCGACGTACATCAGCTTTGACGTTGATTGCCTTGATCCCGCTTACGCACCTGGTACCGGTACGCCGGTCATCGGCGGATTGACGACGTATGAAACTCAGCGAATTTTGCGTTCTTTAGAAGTTCAAAACTTTATCGGCGGAGACATCGTCGAAATTTCGCCGCCATTCGATCACGCCGGAATCACGTCCCTCGCGGGCGTCGACGTGATGTTCGAGATGATGTCATTGATGGTCAAGTCGCACGCCAAGTGAGTTTCGATGGCCGCGGGACAGTCGTGGCAGACTAAAACTGTTGGGCTTTGAGGCGCTTCAAACTGGACTTCCCCCCCCCCCCCTCAAAAAAAGTTAGAGTGATCAAGAATGTGTCATTAATCGAGGGAGAGGCCATGAAACAGACGCTTGTGATTTTTTTGTTATTTTCAATTTCCTTAAGTGCGAATGCATCCGAAAAGAGAAAGCCCACTTCAACCGGTCGTTACATTCAACTGATGGGTGCTTGTGATTTGACTGATCCTGGCAAGACGAAAGAATTTTTGCCAGACCTTGAATCTGCGCTCACCAGTGGATTTCGACTTGTTTCTGTTGTGAAACTTGATCGAGAGCGTTCGCCTGAGGGCGGCGGACAATACCAAGCAAATACTTGCAGCTTCTTTTTAACAAAATAAATTCATATCCAAGTTTACTATCTTTGATAGATTACCTTAGGTTTCGATCAGTAAACCACTTGTTCCTCGATCGGTCAGAGGTCTGATTTGCGCCGATTTCCCAACTTGAGTTCTGTCTAGTGAACCTGTGAGCTGACCTGGGTCTGTCTCTACAATTTCATTTCATTTAATTTCACCCGCGACGTTCATAAAACGCCGCGTCGGTCGGATGAAGTTCGACTTTCATTTGAAGTCAGAGCTTTCGATGGCGTTAAGCCGCGGCCAGCAATTTGTGGCCGCACTCATGGCAAAACTTGGCTTGCAATGCGACTTCAACAGAGCATGAAGGGCAGGTGGGTGCGCCGACTTTTTTCTTGGGCTTGTCGTCTTCTGTTAAATCGACAAAGCCTTTTTCGTTCCACTTTTCGATCTCGCGCAGCACCTTCCAGATTTTAGCCGTCGTCTGAAACTCTTTGATTTCAAAAGAGACCCAGGCGGTCCCGTCTTGACGGGGGCCACGTTTCATGAAGATGCCCTTGGCTTCGAGGCGAGCAAAGTGGTCATTGTTTAACGTCACATTGAGATTGTTTTTAAAGGCTTCAAGGACCTTCGAGTATTCAACTGAAACTTGGCCGTAACGGTCTCTCTCGAGGCCTTCACCGATCTTGACAAACTCTTGCAAAAAGTTTGTCGCGATTTCGTCGGACTTGAGCAGGTCGGTTTTGCCGCCCTTGTAATAGTAGTACTGAAAGAATTCAAAAAAAGCTTCGACCGCAGCCAAATCCAAAATCGCCACACGCATGATGACGTCAGGGCCTTCGGGATCTTCGGGTGGTTTACCCATTTCATATTTGGCTAAACCAAGCTTCACCAACACGTTGGTGGCCTGCTCGAGGCGCTTGAGCGACTCGCCGAACACGCGCTGTGAGTACTGACGATAAAAAGTCCACTCAAGAGAGGTTGAATTGGGATTCTTGGCGTCCTTGTCACCTTTGTATCTGGCCGTGTGGTAAATCGTACCGAAGACTTTTGCGACTTGGTCTTCAGGGCATGGGCTCGAATCTTTTTCCATGCGCCCGGCACGGACGTCCACAAGCGCCTGTTTCATTCGATCAGTCAGAGATTTCAGAACAACTTTAATGATTTGAGCCGCGCCGTCAACTTGCGCTCTGTACAGTTCGCCAGGAAGCTCGACCACCTTCGTCTCAGAAGTTGCCATGGCCGAATAGGTGTAGGTTCCACCGACCAAAGCTTGCTCGCCCACAATTTGCCCAGCACCAACTGTGGCAAGTTCGATGTTTTTTTTAGGTCTGATTATGCACAGTTGGAGTGCGCCCGATTGGATCAAGATGAGTGAGGTGACTTTGTCGCCTTCCTTGAACAAATACTCGCCTTTTGCGACGACCTTAACATTCGACATGCAAGTCCTCCGACCCATTAGATCGGAGGAATCTGGTTAAAACTTCAGCTCAAACAATGAAAAACTAGGCGTTATCCATCACCATTTCGTGAGGAGGCCGCAACCCTTTTTTCTTAATTTTCTCGACCAAGGTCGTGCGGTTCAATCGGAGTAAGAGGGCTGCTTGGTTCCGGTTCCAGCCGGTTTTCTCAAGCGCGCGCAAGATCAACTGATTCTCGAACATGTCGACCGCCGTGTTAAAATCCATTCCTGCCTCGGGAATTTCAAAACTCATTGCATCGCCAGCAAGGTTTGCTTGCAGAGTTCGGTATTTGGCAGGAAGGTCCGCAACTTCAACTTGTCCAAAACCTTTAAGGATAGCCAGACGTTCGACGAGGTTTTCGAGCTCGCGGATGTTGCCGGGCCAGCCGTAATTGCACAGGCAATCCATCGCTTCACTCGAGATCCCGGCCAGTTTGCGAGATTTGGATTTATTAAAGTGCTCCATGAAGTGGGCAAACAACAACGGGATATCTGATTTTCGCTCGCGCAAGGCGGGGAGCGATATTGGAATGACGTTGAGACGATAAAAAAGGTCCTCGCGAAATTTGCCGTAAGACACTTGGTCTTCCAAATTTTTATTTGTCGCCGCGATCACACGGACATTCACCGAAACTGTTTTGGTACTCCCAACGGGTTCAAACGAGCGCTCTTGTAAGACGCGCAAGAGTTTCACCTGCAAAGAAGGTTCAAGATCACCGATCTCGTCCAAAAAAATTGTTCCTCCATCCGCCATTTCAAAACGGCCCACCCGGGTCGCGATCGCGCCGGTAAAGGCGCCTTTGACGTGACCAAAGAGTTCGCTCTCGAGGAGTTCGGCAGGAATAGCGCCGCAGTTGATTGCAATAAAAGGATGATCAGATCGCGTCGAGTTGTAATGAACCGCTCGTGCGATCAGTTCTTTACCAGTCCCACTCTCGCCCGTAATTAAGACGGTGGATTCGGTGTCAGCAACTCGTTCAACCAGCGAGAGAATCTCTTGAATTTCATCAGAACCTCCGATGATTTGGCTAAAACTCGATCGCCGTCCCAGCTCGCGTTTGAGCTGGATGTTTTCTTGCTGAAGTTTTTGTTGGTTCAGTGCTTTTTCAACAACGTTGACGAGTTCGTCCATGCTAAAAGGCTTTGTCATAAAGTGAAAAGCGCCCAGCTGCGTGGCTCTGACCGCGGACTCAATCGTTGCGTGGCCCGTGAGGATAATCACTTGGCAGCCGGGGTGCTGAGACTTGATCCAAGTCATCAGTTCGATCCCATCGCCGTCGGGGAGATTCAAGTCGACAAGAGCTAAATCCAATTGCGTATCTGTGCTGCCCAATTGTTTTGCCTCTTCGATCTTATTAGCCGTGATGACATGTAAGTTGCGTTTTTCTAAGACTCTAAACAGAGCCGTTCGGAGCGTGGATTCATCATCGACGATAAGAAGACGGGCTGTGCGCATGAACCTTCCTTCCTTGGTGGGTTCTAGAACTCTTCTTTTATGTTAAGGAGATTTGACGGGACTGTCAAAATTCCGATGACGGCAGCGGGGCTTAAGGAGCCAAAACTAGACGAGGGAAGGAAATTTTTGCCATTCGCAAAGCCCTCGGCTGGAACGAAATTTCGAGGGACGCGCCATGTTCGATTAGAATTCTTTGGGCCAGCGGGATCTCCAAGCTGGGTGCGGTTTCTAGACCTCGACCGTTGTCCAAGATACTGAGAGAAATATCCCGTTCCTGAATTTGCAGAACCACTTCCAGAACCGGCTGAAAGCCTTTTTGCGTGATCAGTTTTTCTTGGATGGAGGACAGGGATGACTGCAAGACGTTTTGCAAGGCCTGTGTCAGCTGATTAAAATGTCCTTCGACCCAAACGGGCTCTTCCGGAAAGTCTGTCTTGACTTCAATCCCTTGTGACCTTGTTTTCAAAATTAGAATCCCGAGAGCTCGGCGTAAAACATCGCGCAGATCAACTTGGGTTCTTTGTTCCTGCCCCGGACTGCGAGTAAAGTTCAAAAGATTTTGCACGATATCGCGGCAGCGCAGAACGCCGCGTTCCATTTCTTCGATATCAATGCGCAAGGGATCTTGAAGCGGAAGATCCATTTTCAAAAGCTGCACGTAAGAGAGAATTCCGCCTAAGGGATTGTTCAATTCATGGGCGATCGAGCTCCCGATGGTCCCAAGTTCAGCGAGCCTTGCGGATTCAAGAATACGTCTTTCCATCCGGACTTGCTCGGTGACGTCGTGGTATTGATGAACAAAAACCGGTTCTTCATCCGGCGATAAGTGAACGACCTGTCCGCTGACATCAAATGTATCCCGGCGACTCTCGAGCCGAAAGTTTTCGCCCCGCTTGCAACCCGTGCAAGGAGACTCGCGATGAAATAAAGCCTGATAACATTTAAGTCCGGCGACGAGGTCCGTTTGTCCTGATTTGCGCTGAAACGAGGAGTTGGTCTGAACGATTTCGTAGCTGCTATTAAAAATCCCGACCGGGTCCGCTACGGCGTTGAATGTCGCTTCCCACTCTTCTTTGAAGCTCTCGCGGGTCTTGAGCGTCCCCAATCTTTGCAGTGCTGGATTGAGCGTCTCGGCCAAGAGCTGAAAGAAGTCTTTTTCCTCAGCCGTATACGGGTGCTGGGCCCCGCGCAAAAAGAGAACCGTTCCCTCTGGCTTTTCTTGAGAATTAAACAAGGTCACCCGTTGGCAGACAAAATTTTCCAAACGGGGATCTGGCGGCAAGTTGTGAGTGGTGCCGGGAACAATTTTGACTGTGCTCAGCGCCATTGACCTTGCTAGCACTTCAAGCAGCCGCTGCTCCATCTCGGGGATCGAAGAGGATTGATGAATTGCGACGGTCGCTTGGCGAATGGCCTCCCACCGGGCCTGGGCAAGCAAGCTTTTGCGGCGAGCCTCTTCAAGAAAGCGGGTGCGCTTGGCGACGCGATCTTCAAGTGTTTGGTAAAGCGCCTTCAGTTTTTCGTTCTGCTCACCGACTAAAAATCGAAGCTGCTCGTTTTGTTTGTTCCACTGCGTTCGCTCCAGCGCCTCCAGGAGACTAATTTCGAGCGCGGGATCCTCAAAACTTTCGAGAATGCGAAACACCGGAAATTGGTGAATCACCTGGCGAAGCACCTCTTCATCGGCCTCGGTCCCCGCAATGAGCAAAAGCAGCAAAGACGGGTTTTTCTTGAAAAGCTCGGTAAAAATGCGAAAGAAACTTGAAGAGCTCGCCAGCAGCGCTGGCAAAACCAAAATATTTGCGCGCGGAAAATCGGGGATTTTATCGACACTTGGGGTGAGTTCAAAATCAAGAGCGATCTGCGGCCGACCCTGCGTGCTAACAATCAAAACGCTTGAGCCTAAAGACGGCATCGCCCAACCAGTTCTTGATGGCCAGCCACCTCAAAATCAGGACGATCAAAAGGCGAGAGCACGGGTTCATCTTGGTGCTCGCCATACAGAAAGAGGCAGGTTTGCAAGCCTTGAGCTTTGGCTTCATTGATGTCGCTCGAGCGCCGGTTGCCGATACTTAAAACTTCATGGGGCTTAAGCCCCCACTCCGACGGTATTTTTTTAAAGTAGTGAGTCTTTGTTTCATTTTTTGCGGGATCGGCATAGTACTGAGCCTTAAAAAAAGGTGCGATCCCTAGGCTCGCAACCTTCGCTTGCTGAGCTTCGATACGACCAAACGTGAGAAGAAAAAAGAAATACCTATTTTGCAGATACTTTAAATTCTCGAGGGCACCTTCGATGAGTGGGAGTGGCTCGCGGATTCGTTTTTCAAAAGCAGGTGTACGCGCGATCGGGAGCAAAAGCTGGGTCGTGTCCAGCAAAGTGTCGTCGAGGTCCCAAATGATCGCTTTGATTTTTGCAGTCATATTGAAATTTTAGGGTCGAGCAGTTTCTGAAGTCCAGACCCGAAGTGAGGCCAGACATCTGCGAGATTGCATTTCTCTTGCTCTTCGATACAGATCACGGGGATTTGGTGCACGAGCCAGCCATATTGTCCGATTGAGCCGGGCGTGGGGTAGCCAATATCTTCCGAGACCGGGTACTGAGGTCCAGGACTTAAGAGCGTTGCGGCAATTTTTGCCTGGGCTCCTGTATAGACAACGCATGGTTCCCACGAGTGAAAGTGAACAATCAGCCGCGGTTTTTTCACTTCGATCAGTCGAGCGAGGGCTTGGACCTCAGGCTCACTGCCGGGGCGAGTTCCCGGAAAGTAGCGCGGGGATTTGGCTTCAGGACTCCAATCAGGAGTCGGAAAATTTCGGTTCAAGTCGACGCCCGAAGAATTCACGCGCTCATTATTTTCAAAACCATCGGGATTTAAACAAGGAATCAAAATCCAAGGGCGCAGGTTGCGACCCTCGGCGCTGGCTTCAAGCCGACGACGGCTTTGACGCAGCCAAAACAAAAAATCTTGAGCCAAACGAACACCCTCGGGCTCGTCACCATGAACTCCGCCGATAAAGAGAATGGGCGGCTCTGTCGTGTGTTCGGAACTCCACAGTTCGAGAGGTTTCCCCGCCGCACTGAAAGCCCAACTCGGAAGGTGCAAAAAATCAGAAGGCATGAAATGATGTTGCCCATGAAATCAGATTCTCACAAAGAAAAAACGGACAAACCAAAGTGGACCGCGATTATTCTTGCTGCCGGTAAAGGCACCCGGATGGGTTCACCCTTACCCAAGGTGCTTCATCCCGTCGCGGGTCGCCCTATGCTTCAGAATGTGATCGAAGCCTGCTTTCAGGCCGGAGTGGCCGATATTCGCCTTGTCGTGGGCCATGGTTCACATCTTGTTCAAAACGTGGTCGATCCCTTGGGTGTTCATCTCTTTACTCAGACCGAGCAAAAGGGGACCGCCGATGCCGTCATGTCGGCCGAGCCCGAATTGGTTGAAGGCAACATTATCATCCTGAATGGCGATCACCCGTTGTTGACGGCCGCCGATCTTGGCGGCTTTATCGAAAAATTTGAGCAGCAAAAAATGGATTTAGCCGTTGTAACGGCAAAACTGAAAGACCCCAAAGATTTTGGCCGCGTTGTTCGTTCAAGCGGGCAGCTCGTCGCCATCGTTGAGGCCAAAGATGCGGCGGCAGAAACCTTAAAAATTAATGAGGTCAACACGGGCATCTACGTCGCGAAGGCCTCGATTTTGGGAGAGTTTTTGCCAAAGATCGAAAATAACAACTCGAAGAAAGAATATTACCTGACCGATATCCTGAGCTTGACGATTCATGCCCGTAAGCGCGTTGGCACGCTTGAAGGAAACCCCCGAGTTGCTTTTGGTGTGAACACTCAAGCCGAGTTGGCGAAGGCTTCACGTCTCAAGTACCGGCAAAAGGCCAAAGAGTTGATGGATAAGGGTGTTCTGATTTTGGATCCCCAAGCCGTTTACATCGAAGAGACCGTCGAGGTTGCACCCGGTAGCGTGATTTATCCACAAGTTTATATTCGCGGAAAATCAAAAATCGGCACGTTGTGCGCGATCGAGCCCAATTGTTTTATCGTTGATTCTATTCTAGGTGAGGGCGTTCAGCTCAAAGCCAATTCATATCTTGAGCGCGTTCAAATTTTGAACCGCGCCAGTGTGGGCCCCTTCGCGCGCCTTCGCCCCGAAACCATCATTGGTGAAGAAGCTCAAGTCGGCAACTTTGTCGAGATGAAGAAGGTTCGCTTTGGTGCAAAATCCAAAGCGGGACACTTGACCTACCTCGGCGACGCCGACGTCGGTTCGGATGTGAACATTGGCTGCGGCACGATTACTTGCAATTACGCCGTGGACAAAAAAAAATACAAGACGGTGATTGGTAACGGCACCTTTGTTGGCAGCGATACTCAGTTTGTCGCGCCCATCACCATTGGTGAAAACGCCGTCATCGGGTCAGGATCCACCATCACCAAAGATGTCCCTGCAAGAGCTTTAGCGGTTGCTCGCGGAAAGCAAGTGATCATCGAAAACTATGTGCCTTCGATGACGACGGGTTCGGAAAAAAAGTCGGGAGAATAAGCCATGTGTGGAATCGTTGGTTATCAAGGTCCCCTCAACCCTAAAGATGTCATTGTGGGTGGTTTGAAAAAACTTGAGTACCGTGGTTATGACAGCGCTGGTGTTGCGATTTTACACGAGGGCCATGTTAAACGTGTTCGCGCCGAGGGCAAACTTAAAAACCTCGAAGCAAAACTGGTCGGCGAAGCCTTTGATGGTCACCTCGGCATCGGGCACACGCGCTGGGCGACGCACGGAGTTCCGTCCGAGCGTAATGCCCATCCCCATCAAGTCGATGGCGTCAGTATCGTTCATAATGGCATCATCGAAAATTATCTCGAAATTCGCGAGGCCTTGATCAAGCGCGGAGCCAAGATCACCTCCGAGACCGATTCTGAATTGGTTGCGCATTTGATTTCTGAGCAAGTCCGCATTCAGAAAGATCTTTTTAAAGCGGTTCAAGCGGTTCTCAAAGAGCTTCGCGGCGCTTTTTCTATTTTGGCCATTTGGGATCAGCAGCCGGATCGACTTGTGGCCTTTAAAGATGGCCCTCCGCTTGTGATTGGCTTGGGCGAGAAGCAGGTTTTTGTCGTGAGCGATGTTCAGGCCGCGCTTGCTTACACCAAAAAATTTCTCTACTTGGATGACCGAGAAATCGCGCTGGTCAGTCAGGGTCAAGTGCAGGTTTTTTCAAGTGCGGGTGCGCTTCAGCAAAAGCCAACGATTGAGCTGAACTGGAATGCCGATCTAGTCGAGAAGATGGGTTTTTCTCACTACATGCTCAAAGAGATTTACGAACAGCCCCAAGCGATCGCGTCAGCAATTGCTCCGCATATTTCTCCGAACACGCACACTGTTCAGCTCAAAAACGTGGGCTTTGGCGGAGCTCCCGTGACCTCACTTGCCACCCTCGATGAGGGCCAAGACTGGCAGCAAACATTAGCTGTTCTCAAATCTGTTCAGCGGGTTTCGATCATCGCCTGCGGCACCAGCTATTATGCCGGAATGGTCGGCAAATACCTGATCGAGTCTTTGGCCCAAATCCCCGTTGATGTTGATGTTGCCAGTGAGTTTCGTTATCGAAAGCCCGTTTTGTTGAAAGACACTTTGGTCATCACCGTTTCACAGAGCGGCGAGACGGCCGATACCTTAGCGGCCATTCGCTTGGCAAAAGAGCATGGTCTTAAAACTTTGAGCATTTGCAATGTGCGCAACTCGACGATCGACCGCGAAGCCCTTGGGCATTTGTACATGAACTCAGGTCCCGAAATCGGCGTCGCCAGTACAAAAGCATTTGTCAGTACGTTGGCGGTTTTTAATTTGGTCGCCGTCGCCTTTGGACAGGCGCGCGGCTTGATGACCGAGGCGCTCATTCGAGAGCACGTGCAAGCGTTGCTCGCCGTCCCCAGTCAGATGGAAGTTGTTTTGGCTTACGACAAATACTTTGCGGATGCGGCCGAAAGCCTGAAAGACTTCAAAGGCTTTTTGTACATGGGCCGAGGCGTGAGTTACCCCATTGCGCTTGAAGGCGCCTTGAAGTTGAAAGAGCTGGCCTACCTTCACGCCGAGGGTTACGCCGCCGGCGAGATGAAGCACGGTCCTCTGGCTTTGATTGATGAGCGCATGGCCATCGTCATGGTTGCCCCGAGTGATGATTTGTTTGAAAAAACCGTGAGCAATCTTGAAGAAGCGAAAGCTCGCGGTGGTAAAATTATTTCGATTGGAACTGGCGAAAATGCGCGCCTTAAAAGTATCAGCGATCGCTACTTGGGGATGCCCAAGGCGCATTGGTCGACCAACCCACTTTTGGCGGTTGTTCCGCTTCAGCTGATGGCGTTTCATTTAGCAGACAGTCTCGGCCACGATGTTGATCAGCCGCGAAATTTGGCGAAGTCGGTCACCGTCGAGTAAGCCAAAAATCTTAATAGACTTCAGCTCGATCGGCTAAAATGTCATAGAACGCCAAAACCCGCTCGGTGAACTGCACCGGTTCTTCTCCTCGAGCAAGACCGTATTCCAGGTCAGCGGCCACGGCAGGGTCACTGAGCAGTGGTAACATCAATCGTAAATCCCAAAATGAAAAGGGACTTCGCCCGGCTTCGACGGCCAACTTCTGCGCGTCTTTTAAGTGGGCTAAGCCAACGTTGTAAGCGGCAAGAGCCAGCGCAAGCTTCTCACGAAAGTGCAAATGCGACGGTTGGCGATCGATCAGGTAGCGGAGGTACTTAGCGCCGCCCCAGAGTGACTGTTCGAGATCTTCACGATCTTCGACGCCCAGGTGGCGCGCGGTCTCGCGCGTGAGCTGCATGATGCCGCGAACTCCCGTTGGACTTTGCGCGCGGGGATTCCAGTGCGATTCTTGATAGGCAACGGCCGCCACTAATTCCCAAGGCAAATCAAACTCGGCACCGTACTTTTTAAACTTACTTTTCAGCTCCGGCAGCTCGGCCGAGCGGGCGCGAATCAGGCGGGCCCGATCCATGTTATCAATGGATTTTTGATAGCCCAAATACCGGTGGCGAATCCGCGAAATTTGTCCTCTGCGATTGTAACGACTAAACCACTGACTAAAGGCCCTTTCGATCTGCGGCTCGTGGGCCGAGAACAGCAATGTTCTCGAAAATCGAAAGTTCATTTGCTGCGCGACTCTTAAAAAAGGCCGGATCGAAGTCACAAAGTGAGCAGTGTTCAGATCAGTGACGAAACAATCAATCTTTTGTCGCTGCACTTGCGAAGCGCGAGCCAGAACCGATTCGTTGCCAACGAACAGCGTCCACTCCAATTGCTGACTTTGAAGTTCTGAAAGCAGACGCGCAAGCGCGTCCCGGCGGTGGACGCCAATTTTTAAAGGGCGGTCTTCAATTAGTACAGGCGCGGCTTTGTCTTTGCGAAACCACGACTGCAGAAAAAACTCGTCTTGCCGGCTTCGCAGGTCGCGTTTGCAAACCAGGGCCGCGCGCGACTCCTCATACGCGGGACCTCCCAGGCGCCTCAAGTTTTGCGATTCGATCGTCTCAACTGACCAGCGGCCCGCTCCGATATCGGCGCGTCCTTCAGTCAAGGCGTCGATCACTTGCTCAGGCGAAGTCATCCACGTCCACTGAACGCGGCTGCCAAGATGGCCAGCAAACTGCCAGATCAGATCATGCTCAACGCCTTGGCCCGGGCGCACGCGGGTGAGTGGTTCGCGAAGGGCCGCGACACGCAAAATGGGTTGGTCCATCTTCACATCAGAGGTCGCCCAACCGTCGCAACCATTGACCGCCGCGACCGAGCCCGCGAGCAAGGTGATGGAAATAGTGCGAAGCGTTAACATCCATTTTTTAAGCATGGGTGTCTCTGACTAGTCGACCCCCTTGGGATGTGCAACTGGTTTGGACTGAACAGGGCGACATGCCGCTGGAAAGAGCAGAAACACGGGAATTTTTGACAGGGATGGCCCCCCTTTGTAGCGTCTTTCTGACCACAATCTTAAAAAGGTGGCCGACTCTTTTGGCGGGTGGTTCTGGGATTCGTTTGGGAGGGGGATATTGTGGAGAATTTATGGAGAATTTAGCACGCTTTAATTCCATTCGCGGCAGCGGCTGGCTTGAGGTCATCGTCGGTGGTATGTACAGCGGCAAAACCGAGGAGCTCATCCGCCGATTAAAACGCGCCGAATACGCTCGCCAGCAGGTGCAGGTTTTTAAACCCGTGATCGACAACCGCTACCATTCTGAAGACGTCACCTCGCACAACCAAGAGTCGTTTCGCGCGCAAGCGATCGAGCGCTCGGATGATATTTGGACCCACCTTCGAGACAACACTCAGGTGGTGGGCATCGACGAGGGGCAGTTTTTTGATCAAGATCTTGTTCGCGTTTGCCAGGAGCTGGCTGACCGCGGCCTTCGGGTGATCGTCGCGGGACTTGATACGGATTGGCAAGCCAAACCGTTTGAGCCGATGCCGACACTGATGGCGATCGCCGAGAACGTCATCAAGCAACATGCTGTGTGTATGGTTTGTGGCTGTGAAGCTTCGCGCACTCAGAGGGTTGCGGCTGCCGAGGGCCAAATCGTGGTGGGCTCGCATGGGCTTTATGAGGCCCGTTGCCGTGAACACTTTAAGCCCGAGGTTCAGGCTCCCGCTTTAACGGAAGCGGCTTTAGCGTAAACAACTGTCGAACAATTTTGCACCCCCGCTGACCTCAAATGAAGCCAGCAAGCAGCTTGTTTGGATTTGAACTGGCGCTCATCTTGTAATGACTCCTCATAGATCCGATCTCCTGGAGGGGATCATTTATGAGGAGAATCGAATGAAATCAGCGACGCTCACCACGGGACTTCTCACTTTCAGTCACCACGGGTTTGACCATCGATCTCTGACGGAGATCAGTTCAATCGATCTCTGAAGCAGATGAGCTTACCGGATCTTTTATTTGAGGGAGTTTGAGATGAAAGCCAGTTCCTGGATCACCAAGACAGTCGGACTTTTGCTGGTCGTGGTCCCTCTGATGGCTTTTGTCGGTTGCAAAGGTGACCAAGGCAGCTCGGTCAAAGCATCTGGCCTCTCGGCGCAAGAGTTGTTTCAAAAAAAAAATATCGGTTCTTTTGAGCTGACCGGAACAAAACGAATCGCTCTCACCTATGATGATGGCCCAACCCCTGAAGTGACAGCTTCGCTCTTAAAGCTCTTACGTCGGTATAACATCAAAGCCACATTTTTTATTTTAGGTGCGTCCGTCGCCGGCCAAGAGCGAGTTCTTGAACAAATGCGCAACGACGGTCACATCATCGCCAATCATTCTTATTCACACCAAAATTTAGCTTCAAATCTTTATTTGACCGATCTCGGCGCTTTGATGCATCAGACACAAAGTTCGCATGACCAGATTAAAACATTTATGAACCCCGCGCATCGCCTGTACTTTCGCGCTCCCTATGGGGCCTGGACAGCAAGCCATGCGGCCAAGCTGAATGCGATTCCTGAGCTGGCTGAATACATCGGACCTGTGTTTTGGTCTGCGGGCGGAGAAGTCGCTCCGAAGCAGCCCCGCCCCCTGACAGCGGATGAGATTTTTTCAGCTGCGGATTGGGATTGTTGGACGGACAATCCTGAAAAAGGAATCAAGCCAATTTCTGTCGATGTTTGTGCGGCTGGCTACCTGAAAGAAATCGAGCGCCTGCAAGGTGGAGTGATCTTGATGCACGATAAGGACATGCGCACCGTGCAAATGACAGCCAAGTTGCTGCCAAAATTAATCGCCGCTGGTTACGAATTCATTTTGCTGGATGAAATTCGGTCGCTCGATAAATTCGCCAAATAATCCGTTCAAAGAATGAGTCGCGTTTTTCCAATCGGTGAAAGAGGCGCGCGCCAGCTCAATTTGTTTGAGTTTCTTTGCGCTCTTGTCGCGGATTTGCTCTTCAAGGGGAGGGAGCAAACCAAAGTTCATGTTGGTGGGCTGAAAGTGTTTCGCGCGCAGGGGATCCGTGATGGCCTCTAAAACAGAGCCCATCGCCGAAGCGCGGGGCGGGGGAGCAAACTCAAGACCTTGAATTTTTCGGTCTAAGAATTGAGCGACTAAAAGACCCATGCACGTTGATTCAAAGTAGCCCTCAACGCCTGTAATTTGGCCGGCAAAAAACAACCAAGAGTCATTCTGGCTTGAAAGGTCGCGGTTTAATCGTTTGGGCGAGTTGATATACAAATTGCGGTGAATGCTGCCGAGCTTTAAGAACTCGGCATTTTCAAGACCCGGGATCATGCGAAAAACCCGAACCTGTTCGGCGTAAGCCATGCGCGTTTGAAATCCCACCATGTTGTAGGCGGTGCCTTCTTTGTTATCTTGTCGGAGTTGAACCACGGCGTAGGGGTCGCGCTCGGCATTGGGCGCGCGCAATCCCACGGGTTTCATGGGACCAAAGCGCAAGGTGTGCGGGCCGCGTTCGACCATCACTTCAATGGGCATGCAGCCTTCAAAAAATTTGGTCGTTTCAAAATGCTTGGGTTCGATTTTGCGGGCGCCGGCGATCTCATTGATCAGTGCAAAGTACTGGTCTTTGTTGAGACCGCAGTTAAAGTAATCGGGCGTGCCTTTGTCGTAGCGGTCTTGTTTCCAAGCAATTTCGGTATTGATCGAGTCGGTATCAATGATCGGCGCGATCGCATCAAAGAAATAGCAAAACTCATCACCAAAATGGCGGCGCAAGCTTTCGGCCAGGGCTTCGTCAGTCAACGGGCCCGTGGCGATCACGGCAGGGCGAGGGATGTCGTCCAAAGACTCGACAATTTTGTTTTCAAGCTTGATACGCGGGTGCGCTTGAACTTTGTCGTTCACGATCTGCGCAAACAGTTCGCGGTCGACACCCAAAGCTTGTCCCGCAGGAACAGCGGCGACTTTTGCAGCCTGCAAAATTTGTGAATTCAATTGTTCGGCCTCCCATTTGAGCTGGTGAGGGGCCGAGCCCTCCGACATGCTGCCAAAAGAATTGGAGCACACCAATTCGGCGCAGTTCGTTGTTTTATGGGCCGGGGTTTGTTTTACCGCACGCATTTCGATGAGGGTGACTTGATAGCCCCTGTCGGCCATTTGGAGCGCGCATTCACTCCCGGCCAATCCTGCGCCGACGACGGTGACGTGTTTAGGATCAAAAGGGCGGTCGGTCATAGTTGCTGAGGACTTGGCGGGAGCCGTAAAATCTGGCAAATCTTGAGTCATGAGTTACAAGCCCCCATCGCGCAAAAGCAGGTTAACAAAGAGTGATGCCGTCCTACAGGCCCTCTTTCAAAATGGCAAGTCCCCCCTCTCGGGACCTTTTTTGCGTTGGAAGCTCTGGAAAAAATGGCCTGAGTTTGTCGGCCCGACGATGGCCGCCATCAGTGAGCCCGTTGCTTTGCGCAATGGTGTGTTGTCGGTTTGGGTTAAGAACGCTGCCTGGATGCAACAGATGGTCTTTCTCAAGCAACAAATGCGTAAAACGCTCAACCAGAAACTGGGTGAGGACCTTATCCACGAAATCCATCTGACGATGGACCGCAAGGCGGTCCCGCAGGATCCTGAAGAGAAGCGCTGGCTTGAGGCGACCGTCAAGAATTTGATGAAAGACGCCGGCGACGAGTAAGTCTTCCGCCCACTAGCTGGAGCAGCCAGCTCTGTTTGTTTGCGCCCCTTTGGGGCCACCTTGATCACAGATGGCCGTTCTTGGTTTTGACTGGTTTTTGCGTTGGCTGTTCGTTTTTTTTTGTCTGTGGGTTGGTTTTTTGATTTTTGAGTTGTTGTGCGAGAGGGCTTGACCCTGTTGTTGTTCGTCGGAATGATGGACGCAGGTTTTCTTGGAGGTTTGTTTTGAAAATGATGCTTGCGGTTTTTTCGGCTTTGCTTGCTCTCACGCTTTGGTTTCAATCGGCCAATGCCAATGCCAAGGATCTTCAGATTGGGGATGCGGCTCCCACTTTTAAGGCGAAAACGCATGATGGACTTAACTTTGATCTCGCTTCTCGTAAAGGGCAGTGGACGGTTTTGTACTTCTACCCCAAAGCGGGAACACCCGGTTGTACTAAGCAAGCTTGTGCGTTTCGAGATAACATCGAAAAAATTCGCGCTCAAGGGGCCGATGTTTTTGGCGTCAGTTCGGACACCGTCGAAGAGCAAGCCAAGTTTCATACTGAGCACAAGCTGACCTTTGTTTTACTTGCAGATCCCGATGCTAAAGTGGTTAATTTGTATGGATCCAAAATGCCGATCATGAAAATGTCCAAGCGGTGGACGTTTTTGGTCGATCCCGAGCTCAAAATTCGTCAAATTAACAAAGATGTTGATCCGGTGATCGACGCCGAAAAAATCGCGGACCAAATTCAGACTCTCAAAGCCGCGAAGAAATAGTCCTAAAAAGAACCGCGCCGCCCCGAACGGGCGGCGTTTTTTATTTACTGGGCTTTTTCTCGATGGAGTTTTGGAGGACGGATTCGATGTAGAGCTTGCGGCCGCTGCCACCAATCATGCCTTTGAGTTGAGTATGAAGGCTTGGGTCATTAATCAAGGCCCCCAGAGAACCTTGGCCGCTATCAAGTTTAAAAAGGATGCTGTCTAAACGCTTCATCGAAGACGCGATAGTCCCTGAGTTCTGGCTGCGAAGTTCTCCGACCAGCGATCTTGTTTCTTGCGATAAAACTTTAAAATTGGTCGAGGCTTCAGTCAGGTTCTTCATGATTTTTTCGGAACGATTGTCGTCGTTAATCGTTTTCATTAGCTTGTGAAGTTCTGAGATGACATCAAAAACTTTGGCGGCTTCATTGCCCTTTTCTGACAAAATGCCCAACAAATCGCTGGATTTTGCAGACTCAAGCGTCTCGCCACCAGTGACAAGCCCCTTGGTCGCATCGCCGGGAGTCATGTAAACAAACTTGTCTCCTAATGCGCCTTGAGTGCGAATTTCGACCGTTGAATCCTTTGGAATGCGAGCCAAGTAATCTTCATCGACCTTCATCACGACAATCAAGTCGGTGTCAGAATTCGAAAATTTGATCTCCTCGATATTGCCAACCACAATGCCGGACAGGCTGACGACGCTCCCTATGTTCAGGCCCTGAACTTGAGGAAGACGAGCATTGAGCCGTGCATAACCGGTGAAGAGGGCGCGTTCTCCGCCTAGGGCAATAATCGACACAGCGGCTGCAAGCAACCCGAGGGCTAAGAAAAATCCGACCCGAATTTGGATGTTCTTGTACTGATGAGCTTCCATGTTAAGCGACCTCTCCCTGCGCAAAATGCATGATGGGGTGATTGGGATTCTTTAAAATCGAGGCCACCGCATCGACGGTTCCGATTTTTCCGTTTTCGAGCATGGCGATGCGGTCGCAGACCTTAAAGGCGACAGGCATATCATGAGTGACTAAAATTCCGGTCTTACCCAGCTGTTTGAGTCTCAGAATCAGGTCTTGAATTTTCTGAGTGTTATAGGGATCTAGGCCTGCGGTGGGCTCGTCGTACAAAATAACATCGGGATTCAAAATCATGGCTCTGGCGAGCCCCACGCGCTTTTGCATTCCGCCCGAGAGGCTCGCCGGCAAAAGTTTTTCATTTCCGGCCAAACCAAAATCAGCCAGCAGTTTTAAAATCATCATTGAGATTTGGGAGGGAGTCAGATTGGTATGGGCTCTTAATGGATAAGCCAAATTCTCAAACACACTCATTGAGTCAAACAGTGCGCCGTCTTGAAAGGCATAAGCAATGCGCTTGCGAACCGGGATCATCTCTTTTTCGCTGAGTTTGGTGATATCGATGCCATCAAATAAAATTTGGCCACCATCAGGGCGTTCAAGTCCAATCAAACTTCGAAGCAAAACGGACTTCCCCGAACCTGAGCCACCAATAAGGCCCAAGCATTCGCCTTTGAAGACGCTCAGGTCGATGCCGTCATGCACGCGCTTAACGCCGTATGATTTTTCAAATGCGACAAGTTCAATCAAACTCGACATAGACCCTATCTGTTAAAACAAAATAAAAAACAACTTCGTTAATAAAAAGTCGCCAACCAAAACTAAGATTGAAGAGACAACTACGGCGCGTGTTGTAGCCAGTCCCACTTCTTTTGTTCCTTGCTTAACATTCAAACCAAAATAACAAGCGGTGATCGAAATAAAAAGTGAGAAGAAGACGCACTTACCGATTCCCGAAGTCCAATCCGCAACATTCAAGGTCGTAACAGCTTTGAGTAAAAAGAATTTGGCATCGAGCTGAAGTTCGTTGGTACCAACAATCATGCTGCCCATGATCCCGACGACATTGGCGACCGCCGCAAGCAAGGGGAGACAAATCAAGCAAGCGACAACTCGTGGGATCACAATTTTTCGAATGGGTGACGTTCCGAGGGCTCGCATCGCATCGATTTGCTGAGTGACAACCATCGAGCCAATTTCGGAGGCCATCCCTGCACCTACTCGAGCTGCGACCATCAGACTCGTGAAGACAGGCCCCATTTCTCGTAAGATCGAGAGAGCAACAATTTTAGGAACGTACGGGGCTCCGCCGAATTTCGCCAAGCCAATACCAAATTGCAGCGTCATCACCATCCCAGTACTCAAGGCTGTAATCAGAATCAGGGGCAAAGAGCGAGATCCCACGTAAAAGATCTGTTCAACGATCAATCTGACTTCAAATGGGCGACGCCAGGCCTCTGAAGAGACTTGCCGCAAGAGCAGGGCAAAGCCGCCTAGGAAAAACAGCGTCTCTTCGATCACGGCGCACTGAACCCTTTGATAAAGCCCTCAAATATCAAGAGCTCTTGGTTGTAGACATTTGCTCGTGCAACAAAGCTGAGAGTATAGCGGCAGCCATTTTTTTGATATGTCAGAAGTGACAATTTGACGGATACGCCTTCGACCTTGCCTTCGGCACTCGACCTAAGAGCTTCGCGGCCATCAAAATCAAAAGACTGGGAATCGATCACTTTCGCACCAGGAAGCGAAGCCAAGGCATCGTCGCGAAGGCGCTCGGGCGAGGCAAGCGAAGCCTGGCATTCAGAAAAGTAAGAGATGGTGCTCCCAGTGCGATCGCTTTTCCATGCACGGTCAGCAGCTGGTAAAGAGATATCACGAAAAGGAGACGCGGGAGCTGAAACAACCAGGCCTTTTGATTTAGGTGTGTCTTTATTAAGGTTAACCGAAATACAACCAGACACCGAAAACAAAGGCAAAACCAGAACAGCAGCAAAAGCTCGAAAACGATGAGGCAAAGATGATGACGACATATCGACAACTCTAGAGGCCGTGCGGGCCAAAGTCGAGCGTCAAATCCACGGCTGGACTGACAGCAAGACTGACAAGAATGCGAGGCAATTTCTGCCTCAGACCCTATCACTTTTTTCCTGAGGCCCAAAGTCTACTGGCATCGAATGTGCTTTGTTGCTGATTGTCCATCTCCGTTTGCGCGATTTGGAAAACTCAGGAGGAGTTTTTGATTAAGTCCCTGCTCATTTTGATGTTGCTGTTCCAGGCTAAAGTCTATGCTGCAGGTCTTGATGTCGAATCGTCATTGCTCGGCGATACGGCGCACTTTGAATTTTTGGGACGCGACAATTGGAACTACGATCTTCAAAAGAAAACAGAAAAAAAACAAACTTACATTGAGCTGCGGCTGCCCGCTTTATCAGAAAAGGCCATTGCGAAGCTCAGAGCCTTTAAAGGCGGACCGGTTCGTGATGTGACCGTGGATCGCTCCGGTCCTGATGGTAGCCACATTGTCCGTCTGGATCTCAACGTCGCTGATGTCGAGAGCTTCGATTACTTGACAGATCAGCCCTCGCGCCTGATCGTCGATCTTTACCCTCAGAAGCCAAAGGTCGTCAAAAAAGAGAACTCAGCCGAAGAGGGCGCGGTCGAATCCGATGAAACCGCGGCAACTTCAGGCAAAGCAAAAAAATCAACTACTGCAAAGTCTGGCAAAAATCAAAACCGCAAGCCCGCAACGACCGATATCTTGATCGTTAAAAATGACACCATCGAAGATTTAAAGGCTGCCGCGCCCCAGACCGAAGTCCAGTCAGGCGTATTTGACGGAAGTGATCCCGGCTTTAGTCGCTTTTCTATTCAAGATTATGAAATCCGCGAAGACGCCATTATTCAGAGCCGCGAAAAAGATTACATCGATTTCCCGATGTTGCATGAGCAGCCGGGTGAGCTGCAAGTTCTGAACTCACGTCGTCCGATCTATGAAATCGATCCTCGTGACAGTAAAGACGAAAAAGTTCAAGCCGAAAACAAGATGGCGCGTTTGCTCGTGACCTTGTTCAAGAATAAGCGTTACCACGTTTTCTTGAAAACGGTTGATTGGTTCTTTGAAAAGTACCCAGACAGTGAGTACGACGAAATTATTCGGTACATGTGGGCGGACACCCACTATGCGCTTTTTCAAGAAAAACAAGAAGTGCGCCAATTTGATCTCGCGATGGCAAGGTACCGTGAAGTTCTAACCAAGCACCCGCAGTCGCAGTTGGCTGAACGAACGCTTTTGTTGATGGGTTACGCCAGTCTTGATCGCGGAGATTATCTCGGAACTTTGCGTATGTTTCAGCAACACTTGGCTAAACTTCCAGCTTCGGTGAACCGTGACTTGTCTCGCTTGGCGATTGCTGAGTCTTATTTAAAGCTTAATCAGTTCGACGATGCCATTGCACTGTATGAACAAATCGAAAAAGACGCGTCTCGCCAAGACGATCGCATTCGTGCGGCGTACCTTAAGGGGGATGTTTACTTTCAACGCAAAAATGACCTACTGGCGATTCAGACTTACCAGCAAGCTTTAAAGAAGTACCCCGAGGCTGGGATTGAGAATCCAAATGCTCTCTACAATCAAGCCTCTTCGTATTTCCGCGAAGGCGGGTACCGCGACAGCTTAAATGTCTTTAAAGAATTTCTGACAAAGTTTCCCTCGCATCCTTACGCTGGCTACGCAATGACCCGCGTGGGTGAAATCTTAGATATTCTAGGTGCTGATTCTTCACGCGTTATGGGTGCTTACTTAGAGGCTTATTTCAGATATGGAGATTCTCCAAGCGCCATCGTTGCCAGATTGCGTTTGCTCGGAACTCGAATGCGCTCAATGAAAGCCAAAGAAGTCGACAAGGCTGTCGCAGAGATGATCGAACTTGCGAGCAAATCTGATCTTCCTAAAATGGCTCAGTTCTCGACGCTCTTGATTGCCGAGGGATACACAAGCCGTGGAGAATATGACAAGTCAATCGATCGACTTGTTAAATTCTATCAGGCCAACCCAACTAATGCCGATACAGCACGATTAAACACCAAAATTGTTCGCAACATTAACGAAAAAATCCGCGAGCAAGTTCAAACTGGCAAATTTATGGATGCTCTCAAGACTCACAAGAAATTTGCCGATTCTTGGTTGAAATCATCTGACCGTATCGACACAAAATTTTGGGTAGGCAAAGCCTTTGAGCAAGCGGGCGTCTTTGCCGAATCGAGTAAGCTTTACCGTGACGTCTTAAACAAAATTTACGCTCTTCAGGGGACCAAAGCGGGGTTTGAGCGCAGCATTTTTGAAAAACTACCTTCGACAGATTATTTGCACTTGCGTTTAGCGGCAAGTGAGTTCGCGCAAGGAAAGTGGAATCAAGCTTACGACCAACTAAGAGAAGTTCAAAAACCCGAAGCGCTTTCTGAAAGCGAGCAAATTGAACGCGTGCAAATGGGTGCAGCATTGCTCGAGAAAAAAGGGGAGCCAGAATTTGCTCTCCGGTATTTGGCTGAGTTAATCAAAACATGGAAGGGCGTTCCCTCGTTAGTTGCCGGTCCATATTTTGACGCTGGCGATCTCGAGATGAAGCTTGGAAAAGCAGATGACGCGCTCAAGTCTTTTAAGCGTGTTGATGAACTCATGAAAGATTCTGGACAGGTGAGTCCCCTGGTTCACGCAAAAGCGCTCGAGAAAATCGCGCAGATTTATCTCGGCAAAAAGCAGCCGGAGCAAGCCCTGCCCGTGCTTGAAAAGCTTTTGAATACTTACGAGAAAACGCGGCCGCTTGCCTCGCTCCGTTACAAGATGGGCCTGATCCACTTAGAAAAAGGACAGGTCCAAAAAGCAGCCGAAGTTTGGGCTGAGTTGAAAACTGAAAGAACCTCATTCTGGCGCAAGTTGGCCCAAGAGCAGCTCAAGGGTTCGGAGTGGGGTGATGAGTACAAAAAATATATAAAACGGATCCCCGCCATGAGCAACGACGGTAAATGAGGATGATGATGAACTGGGTGGACTACGGAAGATTTCAGACTCAAAGCGAGTGTGTTGTGAGCTTGCTCAAAACCTGCGAGAAGCTGGCGTTCACCTCCGGCGCCCTGTTTATCGTTGGTGAAGAAGGCTCGGGTCGCCGAAGTTTAGGGCGCTGGATTCATGATCATAGTCAGACCCGTGGTCGATTCTTATCCTGGTCGACGCACGATTTCGATGCACCAGGCTTGCGCGAAGGCGACACGGTTCTGATCGAGAACATTCATGAGCTCGAGCAAATCGATTTGGCGAATCTTCGTCGTCACCTCGAGGCCTCGTCTGTTGAGCGTCCGCATCGCATTCGTTTTATCGTGACATCGGCAATAAATCCCAACGAATGGATGGAGACATCAAGTCAAGCGCGCCAGTTGGCTTATCGCTTGTGTGTCGTTTCATTAAAAATGCCCAATTTGCGTGATCGCCATCGAGATATCATTGGACTGGCGCAAATGTTTTTGCGAATCGCGTGCCTGGTTAACAGTTTGCCAGAGAAAAAGTTTTCTCAAGAAGCTCTGAACGTGTTGCGATCGCACGATTGGGCGGGCAACGTTGCCGAGCTAAATAACGTTGTCGAACGATCGGCATTAAAGTCCGATTCTGCATTGATATCTGAAGGTGATTTGACTTTCTTGTACTTGCAGTCGCGAACACAGGAAGAGTTGAGCCTCGGGCAATCAGGAATCACGCTAAGTGAGATGGAAAGGAAGCTTATTTTTCAGACCCTTGAAATGACCCGTCAAAACAAGACGCGCGCAGCGCAGATTCTGGGAATCAGCATCCGCACACTTCGCAATAAGTTAAACTCTTACCGTTCGGTGGAGGCAATATGAGTTTCATGTTCGGCAAGACAACTCAAGCTTTAGGCACGGCACTGAACATGCGGCTTTTGAAGCACAATGTGATTTCATCCAATGTCGCCAATGCAGAGACGCCGAACTATCATGCAAAAAAACTCGACTTCGAAGAGGCCTTGGCTCGAGCCGTGGATTTAGATGGAATGCGCTCAATAAACACAACTCATGGTGAGCACTTTGGCCTGGGAGGCAGAAGCCCTGCTAAGGTAGGACCTGACATTTATGAGAATCCCGATGGGCAAGTGACGAACGATGGCAATACTGTTGATCTTGAAAAAGAAATGTCGGCTCTTGCAGAAAATACAGTGATGTATAAAGCCGCGCTTCAACTCATCAATAAAAAACTGGCGTCGCTTCGTTACGCCGTGACTGAAGGTCGCTAATGGCTGATTTTTTAAGCGGATTCCGCGTGAGCAGCTCGGGGATGACGGCGCAGCGAATGCGGATGAATACAATTTCTTCGAACATTGCCAACATCAACACGACCAGAACACCTGAGGGTGGTCCCTACCGCCGTAAAGATATCGTCTTCGAATCCATGCCCGACGCGCGAAATTTCGGAGAAATTATAGGATCGGCCGACCCGAAGGCGAATGTACAGCGCGTTCAAGTGACAGACATCATCTCTGACACGAAAGCGCCGTTGATGAAGTATGAGCCCGACCATCCAGATTCGAATGAGGACGGCTATGTCGCCTACCCCAACATCAACCTGATGGAAGAGATGACAAATATGATTCAGGCCACTCGAGCTTACGAGGCCAACGTCTCGTCGTTACAGTCAGCAAAAGACATGGCGTTGTCTTCACTTGAGATCGGAAGATAAATACGGCCCTTAAGGCGCGAAGAGAGCAGATTTTAGAGCGATTTTTGAGAAGTTTAAGTACACTAAGTAAAGAGGGTAAGCCATGGACAGTTTCACGGTTTCTAGAGCAAATCGGTTTCTCGAGACAGGAAGTCTCGACAACAAATCGATGAAGATCAACGGTGGGTCCTCCCAGGTCGGGATGCTCGGATCGGTATCTCCCGCAAGCGACAAGAGTTTTGCCGCCACCCTCCAAGAGGCCGTTGGTAAGGTCAATGACATGCAGTTGACCGCAGAAAAAGGTGCGCAAGAATTGGCAACTGGCCGCACCGATAACATCGCCGACGTTATGATCATGACTGAAAAGGCAGATATCGCCCTAAAGTTGATGATGCAAGTTCGCAATAAGATTATTGATGCCTATCAAGAAGTCATGAAAATGCAGGTTTAATTAGTTAACAAATGCTTTTAGAAGTGATGGCAAGATTGATGAAGAGTGTTCGTGCAAAGGGGAGTAGATCTTGAATAAGATTTTCGGAAACTTGATCATGCAGTTTCAGGATTTTTTAAAAACTCTGGGACCAACAAAGCGCTTGTCGATCTTGGCAGCGAGTCTGGTTTCGCTTGTTGGGCTTGTGGTTATTGCCTTTATGGTGAGCGGCAAGGACTATGCACCGTTGCTGACAAACGTTCCCAGCGATCAAGTTTCAACGATCGTTGCAAAGTTGAACGAGAAAAATGTGCCTTTCCAGCTCCGCGACGACGGCAAAACGGTCACGGTTCCCAAAGAACTTTTGCACAGCACGCAAATGAGCCTGATGTCGGAGCTCGGCTCTACGAAGCTTGGAAGCATCGGTCTTGAAATTTTTGATAAACAGGATTTTGGAAGTTCGACGTACGCGCAAAAAATTAATTATCAGCGCGCTCTTCAAGGGGAGTTGATGCGTTCGATCAACACGCTCGGTGCCGTGAAACAATCCAAGGTCATTCTTGCCTTGCCAAACAAAAAAACTTTTTTAGAAGAAGGCGGTCAGGCCACCGCTTCGGTCGTGATCGAGATGCATCCTGGCAAGAATTTAAGCCTTGATCAAGTTCGCGGGATTCAATACTTGGTCTCGTCAGCGGTCGAAGGTCTAGAGGCCGAAAAAGTAGCCGTTGTCGACGACCGCGGTAAGATGTTGTCCAAAGCCACGGATGGAAGCACCGCGGGTACCAGTGAGATCATGGAAATTAAACGCAAGGTGGAAACCGATCTCGAAGATCGTATCGAAGCCATGCTGACAAAAGTCGTGGGTCAGGCAAAAGTCATCGCCCGCGTAGACGCAACTCTCAACAACCGCTTAGTTCAGGCGGTTGAAGAATCCATTGATCCTGACAAAACGGCGATCCGAAGTCAGCAATCTGAAGAGGAGTCGATGGACGGTGCCCGCACTAATCCTGCGGGAATTCCCGGCTCGCGTTCCAATATTCCCGGGTCCGAGGATGCGGGGCAAGTGGGATTTAAGCAAGACGTTAAAAAAGAGATTAAAACGACAAACTACGAAATTCCGAAAACAGTGCGTAATATCAAAGAAATGGCGGGCGGACTTGAGCGTATTAGCGTGGCCATCATCGTGGATGGTGTGCAAACAAGTTTGACCAAGGAAGATGGTACGGTTGAAACCAAATGGAATCCTCGCTCGCCTGAGGAGCTTCAAAAATACGAGTCACTCGTTAAAAGTGCGATTGGCTTTAAAGCCGACCGGGGTGACTCAGTTAAAATCGAAAATATTCAGTTTATCGCTGAGGACTTTACAGAAGCCGAAAAGTTGCTCACTTCGCTTGAACGCAAGAAGTTGATGCACGCACTTTTTAAATGGTCGCTGCTTGGATTTAGCTTAGCCTTATTCTTTTTTATCGTAGTGCGCCCGTTCATGCAGTGGATCACCGATTCGTTTCATGACTCTATCGAGGATATGTTGCCTCGGACAATCGAGGAGCTCGAAGAGTTGCACTCGGTCGACAGCACTTTGCCAGGTATGAGCTCGGCTTTGCCGATCCTTGAAGAGGCAATTGACCCCGAAAAAGCTGAAAGCGAACTGCTTAAAGATCGAATCATTGCGATTATGGAAGTCGACGAAGAGAAGGCCGCCAATGCCTTTGGCATGTGGCTCTTGAGAAGGGACCTGTAACCTATGAAGCTGAGTAAACCTGATAATCTTGAGTATGAAAAACTACGCGGCTTTGAAAAAGCCTCCATCTTAGTTAATTACCTAGGTCCGAGCGCTTTGCGTGTTTTGTTTAAAGGCCTTGATGATGGGGACATTCGAAAGCTTTTAAACTCGATGCCTAAGTTTCGAGTTGTTCCCGTTCACGTGACCAAAAAAGTTCTCGAAGAATTTTATGAACTCGTCTCAGAGACTGAAGATTATATCTTCTCTGAAAACTCAGGAAGCAAAGACTCGATCGTTCAAGCGCTGGGTGAAGATCGGGCTCGCGCGATTTTGGGCGGTTTGAACGTTGTTTCCGGTGCCGCCCGTACGCTTGAGTCGCTTGAATTGGTCGATGCCAAATCGTTGTCGACTTTTTTGGTGAGCGAGCACCCCCAGACAGTGGCCGTGATCATGGCGCACTTAGAGCCCGAAAAAAAGGGCGAGGTTTTAAAGCGATTGCCCGAGACCTTGCAGGCGGAGGTCGTCCTGCGTATGTCTAACTTGGACCATGTCGCACCTGAGCTCATTATCGAAATTGATCAAGTCCTGAAAAAAGAACTCTCGTCGATGTCATCGGTTGAGCAAACGGCACTGGGCGGGGTTCAGCCGGTGGCCGAAATGCTCAACGTGATGGACAAAAACACGGAGACGTCGATTATGTCTCGCCTTGAAGAAAAAGATCCACTCTTGGCGGAAGAAATTCGCAAGCTCATGTTTGTCTTCGAAGATATTTCCAAGATCGACGATCGAGGAATTCAGGTTCTTCTCAAAGAAGTTACGAACGACAAGCTGCTGCTGGCTCTCAAGACGGCCAACGACGAGATCAAAAACAAGTTCTTCAAGAATCTTTCTCAGCGTGCGGCCGAGATGCTTCGCGAGGATCTCAACAATATGGGGCCATCACGTCTGTCGGACGTCGAGGGTGCTCAGCAAGAGATTGTAAATGCGGCAAGACGCTTGGAAGCCGAAGGCAAGATTCTCATCGCACGTGGCGGATCGGAGGATGCACTTGTCTAAACTTTTGGGTTCGAAAGAGTCGCGAAAGGCCGTACTTGAGTACAGCCCTCGTAAAATCATGCAAGGCGTCTCTGATACGGCCTTGCAGTCCTTCGAGTACAATCGCACTCAGGGCTCTGATTTTCGCATGAGCGACCTCGTTCGTGCACAAACGGGTTTGGATAAGATAGAATCCGCAAATACTGAAGAAGAAATAGAACGTCGTACAATTGAGCGCATGAAAGAGGTTCAAGAGAGCGCTTATCAAGAGGCCCATCAGCTGGGCTTGGATGACGGACGCAAAGAGGCGTTTGCGGCCTCGATGCAAATGATCGACGAGAAGTTAAGCGAGCTTGGAGCTTTGATTGGTTCAATCAAGAGTATTAAGACCGAGCTTTTGGTGCAGAATGAGCGGCATTTAATCGAACTTGCGTTTCACATGGCAAAGCGTTTGGCCGCCTATGAGATCTCGGTCAATCCTGAGGCGACGGTTGCAATCGTGCGCCAAGCTGTCGGCATGTCGCAATCCGAAGAGAATCTCGTCGTTCAGGTCAGCCCTTCAAATTTGCAGTTTTTGGAGACTTTAAAAAATGAGACAGGCCGTGAATTTGAATTTGCCAAAAAAATGAAATTCGAATCCAATGAAGAGATCGTTGGTGGCGGCTGTATCGTCATCTCGAATTACGGTGAGGTCGACTCACGAATGGAAGAGCGCTTCAAGCAACTCTGGTCAAGCCTTGAACAAATATTACCCCGCCTCAAAGAAAAAGTGAGCGCGGCTTAATGACAGGTGTGGTGACACCGCTGAATGCGGCTCCAGAACCGTCGATAGACTTTAAAAAATATCATGACATGATTGCCGGTCTGCACATGACTCGCGATAGTGGCCGGGTGACCGAGGTGACGGGCCTTTTGATTAAGGGCACTTTACCTGGGGCCTCACTAGGCTCAGTTTGTGAAGTGGTCCCGAATGGAACTGAAAAATCTTTTTTGGCCGAGGTGATCGGCTTTCGTGATCAATCGGTTTTGATGATGCCGCTCTCAGAAATGCGCGGAGTTTCAATGGGCGCACGAATCAATCTGGCGAAACAGGCTGCGACCGTCAAGGTCGGACCTCATCTGCTGGGCCGGGTCGTTGATGGCTTGGGTCGTCCTTTAGATGGCAAAGGTGAAATCGAAACCAGCCGTGAAGTTCCTTTGTATTCTGATGTTCGTAATCCGCTCGAACGCAAGCCGATTCGGCAACCGCTTGATCTGGGTATTCGCGCTATCAACGGCCTAACGACCGTTGGCCAGGGTCAGCGGATCGGAATCATGGCCGGCTCCGGTGTTGGCAAGTCAGTTCTTCTAGGAATGATGGCCCGAAACACCAAAGCTGATGTCAACGTGATCGCGCTGATTGGTGAGCGGGGTCGTGAGGTTCGTGAGTTTATCGAGAATGACTTAGGCCCCGAGGGTATGAAACGCTCGATTGTGATCTGTGTGACGTCAGATCAATCGCCTCTTATTCGGATGCGCGGCGCCTTTGTTGCGACGGCGATTGCTGAGTTCTTCTCTTCATCAGGTAAAAGTGTTCTGTTGATGATGGACTCGGTGACTCGTTTTGCAATGGCCCAACGAGAAATCGGCCTTTCTGCCGGAGAGCCTCCGACGACCAAGGGCTATACGCCAAGCGTATTCTCAACTCTGCCTCGCCTGCTTGAGCGTGCGGGTGCGTTTGAAAAAGAAGGGAGCATAACGGGTCTCTACACCGTCCTCGTAGAAGGTGACGACATGGATGACCCGATTGCCGATGCGGTTCGATCGATTGTTGACGGGCACATTGTCCTGTCTCGAAAATTAGCGCACAAAGCTCACTATCCTGCGATTGACGTCCTCGCCTCGACGAGCCGGGTAATGAAGGCCGTTTCAACGCCAGATCAGGTCCGCTTGGCACAAAAGATGCGCGAGCTCATGGCGACATACCGCGAGGCCGAAGACCTTATCAATATCGGTGCTTACAAGCCCGGGAGTAATCCAAAAATCGACAAAGCGGTTAAGTCGATTGATGAGATCACAGATTTTCTTGTACAAAACGTGAATGATCCAACTGATCTGAGCAACACGATCCGCCGTATGCAGGCGATTGTGATGAATGTCTGATGACCTAATGAGGGTCTGAAAAAATCTATGGCAAAATTTAGATTCGGTCTCGAAAAAGTCCTAGGTTACCGCAAGGTCATTGAAGACCTCGCACAGCGGGATTATTCTGAAGCCCAATCGCACCTTAATTCTGAAATTCAGGTTCTTGAAGAGCTGAAAGCAAAAAAGCATGAAGCCTTTGAAAATCGCTACCAGCGCCAGGTCCAGGGTGGTGCCCAGTCCGAGGCCCTGTCGCAGGTCCACGATTTCCTAAAGGGCCAGGACTTACGGATCAAGATCCAGAGTAAAAAAGTCCAAGATATCGAAAAACAAGTCGAGGAGCTCAGATCTATTTTGCGAGAGAAGGCCGTCGATACTAAAATAATGGTGGGACTTAAAGAGCGAAAACAGGATGATTTTCGCACGGAGCAGAAAAAGATCGAGCAAAAAAAGCTCGATGACATTGCAACGACTCAGCGTAGACGCAAGGACGCAGACTGATGAAGAAAACGGGATACGATCAGTTCTTTCAAAAAGCGCGGCAAAATTCGGGGATTGATTCTCCAAAAAATAGAGCCGCAGCAAAGCCTCGTTTTCAGGGATCAGGGGACCGCGAGCCCATCCCGAACAGCATGAATCAAAAGACCCAGAAGGCGACCGCCGAGCAGTTGCGAGTGCGAATGAACATTCGTAATGCCAAGAAAAAGAATAACGGGATTCCTTGGAAGCTGGTGGGTATTTCATTTATCGGCGTTGTTTTAACAGCCGCTGGTTATCTTGAACACGAAAGAGTCGAAAATTTTTTGAAGAAAGTAGAAGTCTCTTTTGTGAGCTCAGCGACGGCACAAGAGTCCGCTGCGAAGCCTGAGGCCACTCAGGAAGCAAATGCGGCTACCCCCGAGCCCAAAGAAAAGGCCGATGTGCCCAAGAAAAAAGACTTTACGGACGAAGAGCTCAATCATTTTTCGAAGCTCAATGAGCGGAAGCGCGAACTCGATGCCCGTGAAGAAGAGCTGACTCGCCTGGAGGCGGAGCTTGCCGCGCAAAAAGCAGAACTCGAGACGCGGATGACGGGACTCGAGAGTACGCGCCGAGAAATCTCGAGCGTTCTTGAGGGGCGCGTTAAAAGTGATGACAAGAAAGTCGAAACCTTGATGCAAATGTACTCGAACATGAAGCCACAGCAAGCGGCCAAAGTTTTTGAAGAGATGGATGAAGACCTTGCGGTGGAAATCATCGGCCGAATGAAAAAGAAGAACGCCGCCGAGATCATGAACATTGTCAAACCCGAGAAGGCCAAAATCTTCTCCGAAAAATTGGCCGGCTACAAACGCAACTAGAAGAAAAGAACTAAAGGAAGAAAGTCTGCAGAACGAAGAAAACATAGATCCCACCCAATGACCAATTTGCAGCAAGGGTCAGGGTCGCCCCGAAGGGGCGCAAACAAACGGTCGCCCCGAAGGGGCGCAAACAAATAGAGCCCTCAAAAAGAGGGCGCAAGGAGGAAAAGGTAGTGAAAACAGAAGGCCTGAATCAAGGTCTGTCCTTACAGGGCGCGGGTCGTCGAGAGAACCTAACTTTAGGTTCGAAAAATGATCCGAGTGCTTCCAAGCTAGACTCCTTCGCCAAACTCATGAGTTCTAAAACTCAGGCGCCAAAGAAGGACATGGCTTCATTTGTCAGAGATGACAATAAGCCAATAGCGAAAAGGGCAGAACCCGACGACAAGTCGCCAGCTGTCAACGAGCCGAAAACAGAGAGACAAGGATCCACGAAAACGGATTCTAAAAAAGAAACTGCGAAAGCAGATTCGAATGACGAAACCGCGAGAGTGGATTCGAAATTGGAGAAAAAAGGGGCAAAAAAGGCTCCAGGTGCCAGGGAAGAAGCGATGCTAGAATTTATGGACTCCATGGAGAGTGAATTCGGCATCCCTCCGGAACAAATAGTTGAGGCGATGGCCCTCCTTCCTAAGGACCAACAACTCCAGTCTCCCGAACAGACGGCCGAGCAGGTGATCGACACTCTTGGCTTGCCACCCGAGCAAGCCGAGCGTGCATATTCTCTCTACATGGGGTTTTTGAACCAGATGGCTCAAAACCCTCCAACTCCAACCAAACCGGAATTGGTGGTTGCGGTACCGACATCCCAGATGGCGCAAAACGCTCTGGCTGCGAAAGACCGAAAAGCAAACTTGAGCGCGTCCTTGGATCGAATGAACGACAAGTTCTTCATGCAGGACCGATCAAGCATGGCAACGGACCGAATGACGGCGCAGGCTCCTATGGAGGCCAGCCAGTTGGTGGACAAACTGAGTTTTGAAAAGGCGCAAGGTTATCCCGTTTTGCAACCGGATCTGAAGGGCATTCCAAATTCTAAAACGGAATTGATGCCGCATGATCCGAATCTCATGCAGACGTCGCAAGATCAGCAGGGAGCAGATCCCATGAACACGCTGATGGCGAAGCTCGCTGCAGTTGGCGCGTCAGCGGCGGCTCTTGGCGAGGCGGCTGCAGGTGCGGGTCAAGCACAAAACGCTCAAGGATCAACGGCGCAAGGCGGGCCTGAGGGTCAACCTGGTGCGGGCGGCTTGACAGGGCTCACAGGCTTAACAGGATCAGCCGCGGCGGCGATCATGTCTGGCAATGAGAACTCTGGGTTTGGCTCAGATTCTTCTGCCGAGAGTGAGGGCGGCGACTTTTCACGAACTGACGGTCTCGAAGGCTTAGGCCGCGGGCACGAAGGAATGAAAACCGAGGGTAAACTTGGATTTCAAGAACTCTTGCAAGCGTCGACGACCTCCGTGGCTGGCGGAAAAAATAATGAAGTGACAAATGCCAATATCGAAAAACTGATGAATCAGGCGCAAATTATTGCTCGCAAAGGCGGCGGTGAGGCGACGATTCGCATGACACCTGAAGGACTCGGAAAAGTTGAGCTCCGGGTGATTGTGAAAGACGGACGGGTCAACGTTGAAATGGCGACCGAAACGAGGGAAGCCAGAAAAATGATTGAGAGTTCGCTCTCGGACTTGAAGATGGGATTAGCCGGTCATAAGCTGTCATTAGACAGCCTAAAGGTCGATACAAGTCTGCAAAGTTCAGCTGATCAGCTGAACCAACAGCAGAAGAATCCAGATCAGCGCCCCGACCAGGGTCGTGATCAAGCCCGTCAGATGTTTCAGCAGTTTCGCGATGAGAATTTCTCGCGCCGTGAACCTTTCTTCGAGATGTCTGGCTCTAAGGCTTATCGGACCGCTTCAAGGGCCGTTGATCCTTTAAGTCCAGCCACTGAGGCTAAAGTTCAGCGAAGCGTGGAAGGCCGTGGCGAACGAATGAACTTAGTCGCATGATCTAATAAGCGCTAGGCGCTTATTAGATCCTATTGATCTGCACCCCTTTGGGGTGCGTATTAATAGAAAGGCTGAAAGCTTGAGATCGAACATCGTGCGTGCAGGTAAGTAGATGGATGCTAGGGATTAAACATCGTAAACCGCTGTAGAGTGAGCGATGAAAATCTGGGGGAGTTTTTAGATGGCGATGATGGGAATTAAGCGGGATACTAAAGCGTTTAGTACCAATGCGGCGAGCGAGAATCGCAAGTCGGAAGGTGTGAACAATTTGAGTGCTCAAGATATGCAGAAGCTTGGCGGCGAAGATGTCGGCGCGCTTCTTAATAGAGTCGCTGATCCCAACTGGATCGACCCCTCGAAAAAAATTCGTGCGGTGGGTAGTGACAAGATGGATAAAGATGCCTTCATGAAGCTGATGCTTGCACAAATGAAGAATCAGGATCCAACCAATCCTCTCAAGTCGCATGAAATGGCGGCGCAACTCGCGCAGTTCTCTCAGCTCGAGCAATTGCAGAACGTGAATACGACTTTGGAATCGATGCAAGCCGCTCAGAAGCCTTCAGAGACGTATCAGTCTTTGAACTTCATTGGTAAAACCGTGGCGGGAGATGCTGCGCGCGTGCACCGGAGTAAGGGCGATCGCGATCACGAGTTCAATTTCACGCTTCCTGATTCGGCAAAAGAAGCCGTTATTAAAGTTCGCAATTCTGCAGGCGACTACATTCGTGAAGTTAAATTGGCTAATCTTAAAGCGGGTGATAACCGTTGGGTGTGGAACGGAAAAAATGATTCCGATTCTTCTGCTCCCGTTGGTGATTACCAAATTTTGATCGAAGCAAAAAATGCGAGCGATCAAAAATTAAACGTGAAGACTGATTTCAACGGCGTGATCACAGGCGTGAATTACACCCCCGAAGGTCCGGTTTTGCTCGTCGGAAGTCAGAGCGTGAAGCTCAAAGATGTGCGTAAGATTGTTGGATCCCCTACAGGATCCGCTCCAGAAGCGGCTCGCGCGCCGCTAGCCGCAGACTCAGGTCTTAATCACAAGGTCCAAAAAAGTGGTGACACTTTGAAACCAGACTTGAAGAAAGCTGGCGCTGCAAGTCAAACTGAACAAGAGTTGGTAGCAGAAGAGGGAGCTAAGGAAGAGGCGATTGGAGCACAACCCAATCTTCTTGATCAAGTCGGTCTCTCGCGTGAGATGATGAGTCGACTCGAAAAAGAAACAAAGCCTGATTCTAAGGCGGGACTTGCGCAACCAGCTTCGCAGTCGGAGTAACGATGAACGTGGATCTTAAGAAGATAACACAGACGAGCGGTGTCCAAGCAGACATCGGCAAAACTCAGAAGGTGAACACACCTTCGAGCGGGCCGAGCTTTGCCGACACACTGACTGGCTTGACGGGTGGGGGACTTGAGTCCAAAGCACCTGCAGGTTTGGTCGGAAATGCGGCTGTTAAGTTTTCTAATCATGCCATTGAACGCATGACGAGCCGTGGGATCAAATTCTCGCCCGACGATGTGTCGCGCTTGAATGATGCCGTTGCGCGTGCAGGAGCAAAAGGGTCCAAGGACACTCTTGTTCTCATGAATGATGCGGCATTGATCGTCAGTGTGAAGAACAAAACGGTAGTGACGGTGATGGATAAGAGCGCGCTCAAAGAGAACGTGTTCACAAACATCGACTCAACGATCGTGATGTAGAAAGCCGCGCGAGCGGATTTAGGATTTAGAAAGCCGCGCGAGCGGATTTTCAGTGTGTTAATTAGGGCCGGTCCTCTTAAGGGGGCCCTCCAAAGCGAAACCGAATGTTTCGCCTTTATAAACTGGTATCGGTGTCTGACAGCACTGGTCCACAAAAGACATGGAGGTCTTTATGGGTATTCTTTCATCAATGTACACAGGCGTGTCGGGTTTGACCGCTCACGGGGAAGCCCTGGGTGTGACGGCCGACAATATCGCCAACGCCGGCACAACGGGCTTTAAGGCCTCACGTGCAGAGTTCCAAGATATCATTTCAAAAAACTTGAAGGGGATCGAAGGCGGAAATCAGATTGGCCGCGGTGTAAAAATTGGTGCGGTCAATCCCATCCTGAATCAAGGTAACACCGATGCCACCGAAAAAGTAACGGATTTGGCGATCTCTGGTGATGGTTACTTCGTTGCAAGGGGTTCTGACGGTCAGACCTACACTCGCGACGGTTCGTTTCACTTTGACCGCGAAGGTTACCTGACAACAAATGACAATCAGCGTATCCAAGGTTTCATGGCAGATGAAAATGGACGCATTATCAACAAAACTGCCGACATTAAATTTCCTCGCGCCTTAATTCCTGCACGGGCGACCAAAGAAGTTCGGATGGACTTGAACCTCGATTCGCGCGTTGATACTGCAAAAAAATTCGACGCCAATGACCCTTACTACACTTCACATTTCTCAACAGGTATTGAAATCTACGATTCTCAAGGTAACAAGCATTTGATGACGGCATTCTTCAATAAAACTGAGGACCGCACTTGGGAATGGCGCGGAATGGTCGATGGCCTTGAAGTCACGGGCGGCGAAAAAGGCAAGCTCTCTGAAGTGGTAAAAGGAAAACTCAAATTTACTGTTGATGGTAAGCTTGATTCTCAAGAGACAACAGAATCCAATATGAACTTTGCCGGCGGTGCTTTTCAAAACCAACAAGTCAAATTTAACTTCGGAGATGCAATCTCGGAAGGTGGCAAAGGCCTTGATGGATCAAAGCAGTACGGCAAAGAGTCGGACATGATCTCTTGGCAGCAAGATGGTGCCGCAGCAGGAACCATCACCTCATTGTCCTTCAATGATGAAGGAACGCTGAGTGCAGCCTACTCGAATGGATCGACCCAGGATTTAGCGCAAGTTGTTTTGGCTAAGTTTGAAAATCCCGAGGCTCTCTTCAAGACTGGTAACAACCGTTTAAAAGAGTCTCGTGATTCAGGAGCGGCGGCCGTCGGTCAGCCGAACCGTGCGGGCCGCGGTAAGATCTTTGCAAAATCATTGGAGCGCTCAACGGTTGATTTGGCGTCTGAATTTGTTCAGCTGATTCAAGGTCAACGTAACTTCCAAGCAAATGCGAAAACGATCACAACAACGGATCAACTTCTTGAAGAAGTGATCAACTTGAAACGCTAATACTAAATTAAACTAAGTGGAGCGGTCTCTCGTAGACCGCTCGGCTTAAAAATGTTTTTGGCACCATGATAACCTCTAGTTCCAACTGTCAGCGGCTTTGCCCTTGCCTTTAAAGCGAGGGCGGCTGTCTTTGGCCCTTCTGCCGGAGAGTGCTAGTTGAAGTAGGGTGTTCGAATCTTGAGGTCACTCTCATTCATGCGAATGCATTCACCCTCTTTTTCACCCGCGATGATGAGATGATCATCGACGTCGATACCAATTCCACGGCCCATCCACGGATCTGGCAATGATCTTTTGATGCGGCAATTTCTTTTAAAATTTTCAGATTCTTTTGTCGTTTGACCCACAGGTTCACGGGTCTCTGTATTTTGCATCAAGACAAAATCTTGAATTTTCATTTTTAAGTCCAAAGGCTTCGGCTCTAAAAGACCGTACTTCCAAACAAGCACTTGGCCCGTCGTATCGAGCGCACCTTGAATGCGAAGCCCCTGACTAAATTTTTTGAGTGGACCTGTCGTTTGAAGCTCAGATTTTGCCAGGGTGTAGACCCGTTCAGTCATTGAATCGCTTTCGGTCGAGACGTCAACGATTTCCAAGGATCCTCGATAGAGATCACCGATTCGATCGATCAAAAAGAGAGAGTCGTAGAGGACGCCGCCGTGTGAACTGACCCAGCCCTGAGACGACTGGAGGGCCTGCGGTCGGCCAAAGGAATCTTCATGACCGTAATGGGGGGCCAGATAAAGTTGGCCATCTTGGCCAAGAAAGATACTGTCATTATAAAGCCCCAGTGACATGCGATGAATTTTTGGAACCTGTCCGATGGGGCGCCCCAGGTGTTGGGGGTAGTTGGTCAGCACCCGAGCATTCTCGGATGGTGAATATTCGATGACTTTGAGTGAATCGTTCTTGAGTCTGACGGCGTAAGCGGTCTGCTCCAGGAAAGGAATGCGAAGGCGCTGCACATCCGCGACAGGAATTTCAGGCTTGAGAACTGATTCATAAAGTCGGAGTAGGCCTTTAAGTGAGTTCCAGTGCCAAACATGCCCGAGGTTTGTGTAAATCAAAAGACCATTGTGCAACGGAGCAAACTCGATTCGTTCAGGGACTTCACTGGAAGAGCCGAACTGAAGATTCAAAGGTTTGGTGTAACCTAGAAATGGGTGCACGAGATGAATCTTTTTGTCGGTCGAGAGGACGGCCAAGACATCAACTTTTCGAGCCAAGGCATCAGGGATTTTATTAAAGCGAGCGCCCAATTGAACCAACGCATCGATCATCATGTACTCACGGTCGCCTTTCGAAAGTTCGGGCGAGTAGAGTGCCAGCCCCAAGGCAAAGAGAGTTCCGTAGCCATAGGCGCCAGATTTCGAGTTCTCGAGAGAAAACACGTCATCACAGGCCCCAGCAGTCCTGGGAATGTCGCCGCTTTCGCAGAAGACGTGTCCTGGTGCTTCTCGCACCGAGTGCCGCGCTTCGTGAACCAGAATCGCAATGGCTCCTAAGGGTTCAGTCGTAAAAAAACGTCCACCCAAGTAAATCTCTCGCACCGCTACTTTATTGTAAGCGATCGATTCCTTTTGCTGCAGATCCAAGGTCAGCTTCGTCGTATTCGCTTTCAAAAAAGAAAATGGATCCTGTAGGTCTGTTCGCAGTGGCTCGGGCCAAGACTCGGGCAGCTGAATCTTCAGGCGAGTCATCAAGAGAAGTGTTTTACTTAGTGCCGCTCGGGGACTTTGGTCACAGAGCTGGTCGACGGAAGGGCCGCTCGGAATCACCAAGTTCACTTCAGCCGCCATGGCTTGATACGTCTCTTCACTCGGGCAGGGCAATTGAGCGAAGTCATTTAAAGTCACTGCTGACGAAATCAATCCGTCGACTTGAGCTTGAGAGGACGCCGATTCTATTTGGCCCAAAAGGGGTAAACTACCGAGTCCCGCTTGGTAGCCAGTAAGGCCTAAGCCAATGAAAGCAAAAAGACGAATCCAAAGTTGACTGCCTTTACTTGCCAAGAGCCACCTCAGCAATTTCTTGGTCGGTCATCGATCCCAGTGAAAGTAAGCGGGGCTCTGTTTGAGAGAGCCGCTGCATTTGTTCTTTTTCATTCTGCGAAGTTGAAAGGGAGGCCAGACTTCTCAGCGCTTGGCGTTTGACCATCAGTGTCTCATGCGGCTGCGCCAGGACACTTTGATAAAAAGATCGGAGGCTTTGCCGTGTCGCGGGGTTCGGGTGCCGCCGGCTCGCTTCGCCAAAGGCCTTGAGCAGTCCGATCCGTGCAACCGCTTCGTTGTCGGCAGCCGAAATGTGCTTACTCATTCCGGCAGAAGGGTAGGGTTGACGAAAACGCTGGATCACTTTTTCGAGATCTTGAGGCGCAAGCGGCCGACTTGCAAAGTCACCATCAAAAAGAAAACTGTAGAGGGAAGCCCCCGTCGTTGTCTCTAAAGCCACGGGTTTGCCGACGATTGTCCGCGCTTGGGCAATTGATGTGTGTGGTGGCGGAGTCTGAGTTTGCTCAAACGGCGCTGCGGCCTTAGCTGGTGCCGAAGGCTGCACGGACTTGCTCGTCGGGAGGGCTTCTGTCACGGGATTAGACGAGCTGATAAAGAGCTGCTGACGGTAACGGCCCAGCAAAAATGACAGGGACAAAACAAGCAGAGCAAGGGGGACGTATCTCATCTTTTAGTATCGGCATTCACAGGCCAGGGCTGACTGGGCGATCGTCCTTTTCTAAAGAGAAAATGAGACTGATGCACCCTACAACTCGATTCTGGGTCATCCTCAGCAATTCTTTGCCCTTTGGTCCAACTTCAAACCCTTGTTTGAGGGCGCCGATATCAGTTATGCCAACTTCGAAGACCCGTATCGCTTTCGCCTGACGCCAATCGATCAGATGCCCTCGGTAGGCACTGAAATGCGCTCGATCATCAATCAAACCCTCAAGCAGACGCGGCCGATTCAAAGCCGCCGGGTTCGCGATTTTTTACAGTTTTAAGATTATCGTGATCGGTTTTCGATCAAGCCCAAGGCGCGGTAGGTTTCCATCATTTCGACATGGCTCACGCTGGGCTTTTGAGCAGGGGCTTGTTCCTTGCGGCTCGAGAGCGACACAAACGGAAACAAAACCATTGAGAAAAGAATCAAAATTAAAAACTTGGTCACCGAAGTCCCCAGCCCGAAGGCGAAAGCCGAATTCAAGTGACTGGCTGATATCTAATTCCGAGCGGACTGGCACTGCAATTTTAGACGAGCTGAAAAAACTTCAAGTGCGGGCTTGAGCGATTGGTAGTGAATCGTACATCGCTTGCATCCGCGAGCGGATCTTTTGAGCCTCGGACGCCAGTTGCAAACGCCTTTGAGTCTCGTCGTCTGAAAGTTGCTCGGCATTAAGCGCGGGCTTGTAGAGCTCTAGTTTCATTCGAAAATGGGGAATCTTTTTAAGACGGACCGGTAGATTTAATGCCCCAGCCTCGAGCAGGCCTTGGCCAAAAAATCGACTAAAGGGCATCAAAAGCGCCCCCCATTCACGCGGGAGGGACACATCCAAGTTCCAAGTCTCGCTTCCGCGGTGAATGGCCAGTAGGATTGGCGCCTGAGTTCGAATCGCAAGTTCGACAAAGCGGGGCGACCGAAAGGGTTGAATTTGTGTCAAATCTCCAAAAAATGTGCGTGCGCCTTCGGGGAAAATCACCAGGTCTCGGCGCTTCTCCGCTTGAAAGTGAGTCAAAAGCTGTTCAAACCCAAGTGGCTCTTTTGATTGCGTGACGTACTCGGCAATAAACTGCGTGAGCGGAGTGGAGTAAAAAAACTTATCCACGACTCCCATCGGGGTACGGTCACCGCCCCCTTTGCTGGCGGCCTCGGGCGCGAGCAAGGAGATCGCCGGGATCCAGCTCAATGCGGTCGCATGATTCAAAATGACCATCAAGCGGGGGAATTGCATGATTTGGGCGAGCGGTGTCTCGGTTTCAATTTGGCTGTCTTGGCTGATGGAGTTATGCAGCGCTCTTAAGAAGGGCTCGTAATCTTGCAAGGTTCGCATCAGATTCCCAGGTAACTGCGGCGAACGTCGTCGTTATCGAGCAACTCTTGTCCTGTACCTTGCAGGCCGATTTTGCCCGTTTCGAGCACGTAGGCCCTGTGGGAGATCTTGAGGGCCATCCGGGCGTTCTGCTCAACGAGCAAAACCGTCATTCCCTCGGAGTTCACTTTTTTGATAATTTCAAAAATTTGCGCCACAATCCGAGGGGCTAATCCCAAGGAGGGCTCATCCAAAAGCAAAACTTCGGGCCGCCCCATCAGTGCTCTCGAGATCGCAAGCATTTGCTGCTCACCGCCCGATAGTGTTCCGGCCATCTGCTCACGGCGCTCTTTCAGTCGAGGAAACAGGTCAAAGCACTTCTCGAGGTCATTTTTGATTTCGGATTTATCGCTTCGAAAGTAGGCGCCCATTTCAAGATTCTCGAACACGCTCATTTGCGCAAAAACGCCTCGGCCTTCGGGTGACTGGCAAAGCCCCATTGGCGCGCGCAAATAAGCGGGGACTTTCGAAATGTTTTTTCCTTTCAGTGAGATCACGCCCCTTGCCGGCAGCAATCCGGAGAGGGCTTTTAGCGTCGTGGTCTTACCTGCGCCATTTGCACCAATAAGCGAGACCACCTGGCCTTTTTCGACTTTAAAAGAAATGCCCTTGATGGCCTGAATTGAGTCGTAATTAACAAAGAGATCTTGAACCTCGAGAATGCTCATGTGGCGTCCACTCCCAAGTAAGCTTCGATGACTTTTTGAGAAGATTGCACAACGGCGGGCGGCCCTTCTTCAATTTTGCAGCCGTGATCCAAGACCACGATGCGCTCGCAGATTCCCATGACCAGCTTCATGTCGTGTTCGATCAATAAAACAGTCAGCGAAAACTCGTTGCGAATTTTAGCAATGAGCTCCATCAAGTTGTGAGTTTCTTGGTGGTTCATGCCGGCGGCAGGCTCATCGAGGCAAATCATTTTGGGCTGAGTTGCCAAGGCTCTGACGATCTCAAGTTTGCGCTGCTCGCCGTAAGGCAGGGAGCCCGAAGGAAAATCGCGTTTGGCTTCGAGTCCAAAGATCGAGAGCAGGTGGCGTGCCCGCTCGATTTGTTCGGCTTCGATTTTGAGATAGCTGGCCGTGCGCATGACGGGGGCCAGGATTCCGTACTTGGCCAGGTGACTGCTGCCGACCAAAACATTTTCGATCACAGATTGATCTCGAAACAATCGGATATTTTGAAAGGTGCGGGTCAGACCCTTGCGTGCGATTTGGTAAGGCTTCAGTCCATTCAGGACCTGACCTTCAAAGACCACCGTGCCCTTTGTTGGTTCGTAAACACCCGTTAGCATGTTAAAGATGGTCGTCTTGCCCGCGCCGTTGGGGCCAATCAGCCCCATCAGTTCACCGCGGCCGACGTGAAGGTCAACCGTATCGACGCATTTAAGTCCGCCAAACTGCATGGTGAGGCCGCGCGCCTCAAGAAGTTTTTCGGACATATTTCCTCACCAGTTCGGTGAACTCGGCGCTTCCAAAAAGACCTTTGGGTCTTAGGATCATCAACAAAATTAAACAGAGCGAGTAGATCACCATTCTGAGATCTACGCCCAAGAGCTGTTGTAACGGGCGCAAAAGTTCGGGCATCACGGTGACAAAGACGGCGGCGACAAGCGAACCCGTCAGGCTGCCCATGCCGCCCAAGACCACGATGATGACGGCGTCGATCGAGCGGTTGAATCCGAACGAAGCTGGATTTAAGTAATTTGCGTAGTGAGCAAAGATTGAACCCGCAACCCCGGCAAAAAAACTTGAAAGAACAAACGCGCGCACTTTTGCTTTGGTCGTATCAACGCCCATCGCCTCGGCCGCAATTTCATCATCACGAACAGAAAGGAAGGCCCGTCCATGAGCGCTTCGCACAACTCGCCAAATCATGAAGAAGCAAGCAAGCACCCAAAACAATGCATGGGTGTAGCTCATCATAAATTTGCTGACGGTCATAAATCCCAAATCCCAGTCGGTCGGTCCTGGAATTCCATAAAAGCCACGAGCGCCGCCCACGGCCGGCATGTTCAAAAGACTGACGCGGATAATTTCTCCGAAGCCTAGGGTCACGATAGCCAAATAATCCCCGCGCAATCTTAAAGAGGGGAGCCCGACGAGATACCCCGCAAAAGCGGCGGCAAATCCGCCCAAGAGTGCCATCAGAGGAAACGCCAACAAACCCAGACCGCCGGTCAACTCAGGAAGCAAAGTCGAAAGAAACGCCGAAAGATAAGCACCCACGGCCATAAAGCCGGCGTGCCCCAGTGAAAACTGCCCGGTAAAGCCATTCACCAAATTGAGCGACATCCCTAAAATCATGTTGATCATAATGTAAATCAGAATCAATTGAACGAACGCATCCAGCGCGAAGTCAGCGATGAATCCAAGGACAAGCAATCCAAAAAAGGTCAAAAGAGGTGTTCTCATCAGACTTTTTCGATTCCTTTTTTACCAAGCAGACCACTCGGTTTAAAGATCAAAATAACAATCAAAAGTCCAAACGCCAAAGCGTCCCGATACGTCGATGACAAGTAAGCGACAACCATTTCTTCCGAGAGGCCCATCAGCAATCCGCCCAAGACGGCGCCGGGAAGACTGCCAATTCCGCCCAAGACGGCCGCGACAAATCCTTTAATCCCGATCAGTGAACCCATCAGGGGATCGATCTTGGGGTACTTCATACCCACAAGAACCGCGCCCACGCCCGCAAGCGAAGAGCCGACAACAAATGTAAATGAAATCACGCGGTCGGTGTTCACGCCCATGAGTGCTGCCACACTTGGATTTTGACTGACGGCACGCATGGCTTTTCCGATCTTGGTTTTAAAAATCAGAAAATTCAAAGCCAGCATCATGATGACGGTGACGATCAGGACGGCGACATCAAGCGACTTGAGTTGGGCCACGCCGAAATCAATCAAAACCATATCTTCAAGAACTTTTGGAAAAACTTTGGGATCGGCACCAAAGAGAATTTGCGCCGAGTATTGAAGCAGTAAGCTGACACCGATTGCGGTAATCAAAATGTTGAGTTTGGGTGCTTTTCTCAACGGACGGTAAGCGAAGCGTTCGATCGCCAGTCCTAACAGACTGCAGCCGATCATGGCGGCGGCCAGAAGGCAGGCGAGTGTCGAAATTCCCGGAGAGCTTTGAAGGCCCAAAAACATCGCCAAATAGTAAGCTGAAAAAGCGCCCACCATGTAAACATCAGAGTGGGCGAAATTGATCAGTTTCAGGATTCCGTAGACCATCGTGTATCCCAGTGCAATCAGAGCATAAATGCTCCCAAGACTGGTGCCGTTGATCAAATGTTGAATGAAATCCTGCATGACCTCGATTTCACATTAAGGATTGATCGATGTCACATATTTGTTCACGGCCCCTTGCACTTGGACAACAACGGCGCTCTTCGAAGCGTTGCGCTTTTCGTCAATCGTGATCTTGCCGGTCGCCGCTTGAAAATCTTTAATTTTGGCAAGCTCGTCGCGGATCGCCTTCGAGCTCAAATCCGGCGCGGCCTTTAAGGCGTGAATCAAGACCAGTGCAGCATCGTAACCCATCGCCGAGAGGCCATCAGGATTTTTACCATAACGAGCCTTGAACTTATTCATGAACTCAACCGAAGCGGGGTCGGTCGACTCACTTGAGTAGTGATTTGAAAAATAGCTGCCATTGACGGCCTCTTGCCCAATTTCAGATAGCTTCGATGAATCCCAACCGTCGCCGCCCATCAAGATCGCCTTAATTCCAAGTTCGCGCACTTGGCGCGCGATCAAACCCACTTCCGTGTAGTAACCAGGGATGTAGATGCCATCCGGGTTCTTCGATTTAATTTGAGTCAGCTGAGCTTTGAAATCAACGTCGCCTGACTGGTACGTCTGTTCGGCCACGATGTTGCCGCCAAGTTCTTTGTATTTTTGCGTGAAGAAATCAGCCAGTCCCACCGAGTAGTCCGACTTCATATCTCGCAAGATTGCCACTTTTTTAAGCTTCAAGGTTTCAGTTGCAAACTTGGCCATGACGGTCCCTTGAAAGGGATCGATAAAACACACGCGAAAAATATAATCGCCGACTTCGGTGACTTTTGGATTGGTCGAAGAAGGAGTGATCATGGGGATTTTGCGGCCCTGCGCGATGGGAGCTGCGGCTAAAGACCGAGAGCTGGCCACCTCGCCCAAGAGGGCCACAACTTTTTCTTGTTCGATAAGGCGAGTAACAACGGCCGCAGCCTCCTCGGCTTTACCTTGGTTGTCCATCGTCACGAGCTTGATTTTTTTACCTTTGATGCCGCCGGCAGCATTGGCCTCCTCGATGGCAAGCTTAACGCCTTGATCTGTCGAGATTCCGAAAGTGGCTTCAGAGCCAGTCATCGAGCCAAACTGCCCAATCACAATTTCATTTGTACTTTTTTTGGTGCAGGCTGAAAAAGACAGCAGGCCGAAAATCGAAAAAGCGATCAAGAAAAAACGCATGGGAACTCCTCTAAAAACAGCAGTAAGATGAGTCTCCAAGTGTGGCAAGATCTCGGGCGCGGGGTCAAGTCGCAAGGCTGACCGCCAGCTGCAAGATTTCTTGAGGAGTTGTCTTCACTTGAGTGAAGGCGTCTTCGAGAGAAATGGCAGTCACTTTGCCGCCCTGAACGCCCATGGCGAGGTCGCATTCGCCCAGCAGCAGGTGCTGCACGGCCGCAGCTCCCAAGCGCGAAGCCAAAATGCGGTCGTTGGCGGTTGGTGCGCCACCGCGTTGTTGGTGTCCGAGAATGCAAACCTTGGCGTCGAGATTGGCACGCTTGCGCAGCTGTTCGGCCAAATCGTAGGCCCGACCTGGCTTTTGGCCCTCGGCCGTAATCAAAATCGAGCTGCGCTTTCCTTTTGCTTGGCCCGACTTAATTTTCTCGATCACTTTTTCAAGTGGGACCGGAAAGTCCGGCGCAAAGATTTCTTCTGCGCCGCCGGCAAGTCCAACGGCGGCGGCGATAAATCCCGAGTCGCGTCCCATCACCTCAACGATAAAAAGGCGATCGTGACTGTCGGCCGTGTCGCGAATTTTATCAATGGCTTGTAACGCCGTATTCACGGCCGTATCAAAGCCGATGGTCTCGTCTGTTCCAAAAATATCATTGTCGATGGTGCCGGGCACGCCCACGATGGGAAATTGGTGCTCGGCCCATAAGGCGTGCGCTCCCGCATAAGACCCATCGCCGCCAATGCAGACTGCGGCTTGGATGCCTTCTGTTGCTAAATTCTGCATGGCTTGCGCGCGAGCCTCAGGCTTTTGAAACTCCGGGCACCGACCTGTTTTTAAAATGGTGCCGCCGCGCTGAATGATATTGGCCATCGTTCGAAGTTGAAGCGCTTGAAACTGAGAGTTCAGCATGCCGCTGTAGCCGCCCAAGATACCGACGACTTCGAGGCCCGAGTTGATGCCGATGCGGGTGACGGCACGGATGGCTGCGTTCATTCCCGGGGCGTCTCCGCCGCTGGTGTAAACTGCAATTTTCTTGAGCTGCGTCTGAAATTTGGCCATCTTTGCTCCGGGCGGTCTCTAAAAAATAAAAACGGGGCCCACTTCGCTAGTCGAGCCCCGTTTCCAATCTGATATCAAGAAGGGATTATTTCACCAAAGCTTTAAACTCGGAGCCAGCGCGGAATTTGGGCGCCCATGAAGCAGGGATTTTGATCGCTTTGCCAGTCTGGGGATTGCGACCAGTGCGGGCTTTGCGTTTTGCTTTTGTGAAGGTACCAAAACCGACAAGTTTTACGTCATCGCCTTTTTTCACTGCTTTTTTGATGTTTTCGAAAGCGCAGTTCAACAGGTTTTCTGTTTGTGCTTTAGACATATTTGCTTCAGCTGCGATTTTCTCAATCAACTGTTGTTTGTTCATCTCGAACTCCTTGTTCGTTGTTGGTTCTTAGTTCTGCCGTCCCTACAAACCTGATGAGAGTGCATTTTCGGGAGCCCGTCAAAAACTTTTTGCGAAATTTTCGCATTTCACCACAAGAATTTGTCAAGAAACGCACACATTGGTGCCCGCGAGGCGCCTGGAGTCATCATTCTGGTTAATTGAGATCTTCATCTGAAGAGTTCTCTGAGTACTCATTTGATTGTTGAGTTAAAACATCTTCATGAAGATCAGTGGGTGCCGAAGGAATGCGAAAGCTCTCGTCAGCCCACTGTCCAAGATCAATCATCTTGCAGCGCTCAGAGCAAAAAGGACGGTAGGGATTTTCAGGAGAAAACAGGGCCCGTGTTTGGCAACGCGGGCATTTGACAAGTCTTTTGGGAGAAGCCGAATCAGAACTCATGGCCGAATTTTAGCTTAGTATCCGTAGCCGGTGAAGTAAGAACTGTCCATGCCGCAGTATTGCGATTGGCAGATCACGCCGCGCCCATCAGCCGCCAATTGGCCATTGAAGTGGAGTTGGTAGTTCCAGCTTGGATCTTCAAGCTTGCCATTCGCCACTTGCAGTTGAAAGAGTTTGTTCCAAGCGTAGCTATTGCGGGGGCCATTGGCGCGGACTTCAAACCCACGGTTGTCATTAATGGGCCAGATCGTCGCATCCAGAACCATCGGATCAAAAACACCCGCAGGAGATGACAAGTTGTAGCCAAACAACCCCAAGATAAACTGCTTAAAGTTCGGAAGGCTGTAGGAATAGTATCCGTAGCCACCGAGTTGAATATTGGGAGTCGAGCGGATGATCAACTTGACGGTCTGTGCCTGTGAAGCCTGTTGTCCATTCAAATAGATGACCATGTCGTGCGCGCCCGAAAACCAAGTTTGGCAACCGGCAAGTCCGCCCGAGATCCCCGTGCGATCGCAAACACCCATCGCGTCTTTCAAGACTTGGTACATACCTTGTCGGGGAACGAAAGTGCTGGCGTTGTTCACGTAACCAGGAGTCACGAGGTTTGAAGTTTGTGCGTAAGCGCCGGCTCTATAATTGATCGGAAGTCCGTAGGTGCAGCCATTGGCCGTGCACGTGGGAATAAGTCCCGAATAATTCGGCGATGTGTTGTCGTTACCTCCGCTTGTTCCGCACGCAGCAAGAAGTCCAGAGAGCAGAAAAACTGACATCACGGTCGTTACGGTCCATTTGTTGTACTGCTTCTTTTCCATCAGTCACCTCAATCGGGAGTAGTCCACAGATTGTGCCAGTTCATGCTAGTCTCAAAGGCACGTCATTTTGAGCTGAGCCCTGTTCAACTTTTAGTCGCTTGTGCAAGTGCCGTTTTTGGTTCTTCGCCCCGATCGGGCCTGAGCGAATCCTGTCTCACTTTGAGACGCTCGCAGGCGCTGGCCCTCTCAGTAACCAACGTGATTTTTCCGAGCCAGACAAGTGCTCAGAAACTAGTTTTAAAGCGAGTTAACGTGGGCTAAGGCGAGAGGTGTAGAGAGCCACTCCAAAAGAAAAAACAAACAAACTGATCCACGACGAGATTGACAGGCCGGCGAGTTGAGCGCCGCGAAAGTCGGCCCGGTAAAATTCCATGATGAAGCGTCCGATCCCATGCCAAATCAGCCATAAGGCAAAGATTTTACCAGGCGCGGGATTGAATTTTTCTTTTCTGATCAAATACCAAAAAAGAAGGCCTTCCGTGATGAAGGCATAAACTTGCGTCGGGTGACGGCTTTGCATCGCCCAAGGCGCATCACAAAAGTTTCCATAGCAACATCCGGCGACCAAGCAACCCAGTCGCCCAAATGCATATCCGAGTGCGATGACGGGAGCATAAAGGTCAGCCCACTTTAAGAAAGGCTCGCGGATCCAAAGCAGGTATCCCGCAGCTCCTGCGAGCGCAACTCCAAACCCACCAAAAAAAACAAACCCGCCTTCCCAAAAGCGCAAGATCTGAAGAGGGTCACGAAGATAGAGTGAGGGGTATTCGTAGACGACATGAAAAAGGCGTGCGCCTATAAAACCGCCGATCATCAAGATCAGCGCCAAGTTCCAGGCTATTTTAAAGTCGACATCGCGTCGTTCGATCCGGAGGTAGGTGAAATAAATCAGAGCCGTGTAAAGAAGGCTTTGATAAATTTGATAAACAAGAGAGGTCACGACCCCGGTTCCGCAGAAGATGTGTGGGTTGCCGCGCGTTCTTTGCGACCCTCAATAAACATCAGAATCAGCAGCGCGATCACACCGCCTACTATCGCCATATCGGCAACATTAAATGCGGGCCAGGTGTATCGCTCTTTCCAATGAAAATCGAGAAAGTCGATCACATAGCGAAATCGCAAACGGTCAATGTAGTTTCCGATCGCTCCACCGAAAACGGAAGAGAGCGCTGCCACTTGCCAGTAATCGTTATCCTCGACCCCTCGGAGAATCAGCAAAATGATCAAGAGAGCGACAGGAGGCATGGCCAGAAAGAAAATTTCACGAAACGCCGGGTGGGTTTCTGCCAAAAATCCAAAGGCCGCACCAAAGTTACGAACATAGGTCAGATTAAAGAGACCCGGAAGAATGGGTGTGCTTTCACCGAGCTGGTAATTCATGTGGACATACATTTTCGTGATTTGATCCAACGCAACAATCAAAAATGAGATCGCGAAGAGAATCAGATAACGTTTTCGCATACCCACGGATCACCTCTTTAGCTCAAAGCCGTCACACATTTGGGGCAAACTCCAGGAAATCGGGAATGAACGCCAATTTTAGTGGAGTAGGTCCAGCAACGAACACACTTCTCGCCCGCTGCCTTTTGAGCATGAACGCTCAAGGGTCCTTTGTCTAGTCGCACTTCAGAAACGATGAGAAATTCGCGTAGTCCTGCATAGTTTTGCAAGAGTCCCAGCAAATCTTCATCGGCATTGATTGTGACACAGGCTTCGAGACTGGCGCCAATCGTTTTTTGCGCGCGGAGTTCTTCAAGTTGTTTTTGCGCGATTGAACGCACATTCAAAAACTTCTCGAAGCGATCCGTCAAGGCTTTGTTCTTCCACAATTCAGGTGCTTTCGGAAAGCCCTGCAAGAAGACGCTCTCGCTGCGAGGATCTTTCGAGTACGCGTAGACTTCTTCAGCCAAGAACGACAACACGGGGGCCATCATGCGAACAAGGTAATCGGTCATCAAGAACAAGACGGTCTGACTTGACCTGCGCTCAACGCCATCCACTTTCCATGTGTAGAGGCGGTCCTTCAGGATATCCAGGTAGGTGGCCGAGAGGTCAACGGTGAAGAACTGATTGAGCGCGTGGTACACTTTGTAAAACGAATACTCATCGTAGGCGCTGGTGACATTGTCAGTTAAAGTCGCCAAGCGAGACAGAGCCCACTGATCGATCTCGGTCATTTTCTCATACGGAACTTGATCTTTGGCGGGATCAAAATCATTCGTTGCGCCTAACATGAAGCGCATGGTGTTCCGGATACGGCGGTAGGTTTCAGTAACTCGGTCAAGCAAGTCGGGGCCGCAGGTTAAATCCTGACCGTAATCTTCATAGATGCACCACAAACGTAAAATCTCAGCACCCGATTTGTTCGAGACGTCTGCGGGCTCGACCGAATTGCCTTTTGATTTCGACATCTTCAAACCTTGGGCATCGTTGACAAAACCGTGCGTGAGCAAAGCTTTAAAAGGCGGAACGCCGTTTGTCGCCATGGATGACAACAGCGAGGTGTTGAACCAGCCGCGGTGCTGATCCGAACCTTCAAGATAAATATCAGCTGGAACCGCGAGGCCATCACGTTTGCGCTGAACGGCCGCGTGGCAAACGCCCGAGTCAAACCAAACATCTAAAATATCCAGCCCATGGCGAAAGCCCTCAGAGCCGAAATCGCCTTCGGGTTTAAAGTTGCCGATGAAGAATTCGGGCGTGTGCTTGTAGTAAGCATCAATGCCGCCCTCTTTTTCCATGGTGTCGGCGACTTTCATCATGATCTCCAAGCGAGCCAGGGGCTTGTCGGTTTTTTTGCAATAAAAAATCGGGATGGGAACGCCCCACGTCCGTTGACGGCTCACGCACCAGTCGGGCCGGCCCTCCATCATCGATCGCAGGCGCGCTTCACCCCACGAAGGAAAGAACTCGACGTCATCCAAAGCTTTGAGTGTCTTGCTGCGGATTTGGCTGTTCTCAAGATCAAGACCCAAAAACCATTGCGGTGTCGCTCGAAAAATGAGCGGCGTTTTTGAACGCCAGCAGTGAGGGTAGCTGTGTTCAAATTCTTTGAATGAGAGCAAAGTGCCATCAGTTTTGAGGCGCTCCACAATCAAAGGATTGGCTTTAAAAACATTCACACCTTGGTACTCGGGAACTTCCTCGGTGTAAGTTCCGTTGGGTCCTACGGGGCTCAAAATCGGCAGACCATATTTCATCCCAACGCGGTAATCGTCGGCGCCGTGCCCAGGAGCCGTGTGAACACAGCCCGTTCCCGCTTCGAGTGAAACGTGATCGCCCAGCATGATCAAAGAGTCGCGGTCATAAAAAGGATGACGGGCTTTGCCCAGATCTAAATCAGCACCCTTAAATGTGCCGACCGATTTAAGAGACAAACCTGTTTCTTTCTCGACGGCTTCTTGCAACTTGCTCGCAACAACGAGGTACTCAGTACCGCCTGAAGGCTTTTCAGCTGCGAACACGCCGTACTCGAAATCAGCATTGAGGGCGATCCCTAAGTTCGAAGGCAATGTCCATGGCGTCGTCGTCCAGATCACCATTGAAACATTTTGAGCTGAAACATTTTGAGCGACGGCTTTGTCCGTCACATTGGCCGCGATCTTCTTTATCGTATCCGGGTCTTTGACGGGAAACTTCACATAGACCGAAGGGCTTCGGTGTTGGTGGTACTCAACTTCGGCATCGGCCAGAGCTGTTTGCAAAGTCCAGTTCCAGTAAACGGGCTTTGTCCCTAAATAAACGACGCCCTTTTCGAATGCGCGCGCGAATTCACGCACCTCTTCGGCCTCGTAGTCTGCCGACATGGTGATGTAAGGCTGATCCCAATCAGCCAAGACTCCTAAACGCATGAATTGTTCGCGCTGAGTGTTGATCCACTTCTGAGCTTCGGCACGGCAAAGCGCACGGATTTGCTCATTGGTTTTTTCTTTGGCTTCTTTGCCCAAGTTTTTCATCACGGCGTGTTCGATCGGCAACCCGTGGCAGTCCCAGCCCGGGATAAAGGGGGCGTGAAACCCATTCATGTTCTTGTACTTGATGATGATGTCTTTAAGCGTTTTGTTCAGCGCATGCCCGATATGAATATTGCCATTGGCGTAAGGCGGTCCATCCGGAAGAACAAACGGCGTCCGACCTTGATTGGCTTTGAGCATTTTTTGATAAATTTGTCCGTCGATCCATTTTTTGATGATCTCGGGCTCGCGCACGGGGAGATTGCCCTTCATCGGAAAATCAGTCATGGGGAGACGGACGGTGCTCTTGTAGTCGGGAGTCGTCGAATTCGGTGAATCGCTGGGCGGATGGGTCGGTGTCTTCGTCATAGGCATTTAGGTCTACCTAAACGCGGCTCTTTTGAAAAGGCCAAGAGACATCAAATCTTTATTTGTCACTCATAAGGGATTTCAGCTTGGTATGTCCCACTGAAATCAGAAGGCGGAATGCCTCAGTTTCACTGCTGAGATTCATTTGATTTTTGACTTCCTGAATCATCAGCCAAGAACGTGTGTCCAAGTCTGGAAACAATTGTCTGGTTGCCGTCACGGGAAGTGACTCTGGATTTTCGGCGGGCGCGGGTGCGGGTGCGGGCGCAGAACTCGCTCGCGTGGGTGGCGGGGGTGTGATTTGAGCCTGCGCAAGCATTTGAGTGCGGTGAGATTGAGCCTGCGCACTGGCTGTCGGTTGACTCATGTTGGTCGAGCCCGACGCTGAACTGTATCCACTCAGTCCGGGCAAAGGGGCTTGATGAGTGGAGTGAGTTTCGGGAGGACGCATTTCAACCACTTCAAATTCTCCCATCATACCGGCCAAATTTTTGAGTTCCTTTTTGAAATTCTGAATACTGGGCCGCTCCAGGGCGCTGTCACCCTGAAGCTTGGCTTTTAAAAATAGACTCACCAAAATATCTGGGTTGCTGGCGATCTCTTTGATGTTGCCATTTTGGTGCTGCAGCCACTGGTAAGCTTTGACCAGCGTCTCTTTCGTATAAGCCTGAGGTGGAAGTGGATTCATCGTCATGTGCGGGATGAAAAAGTATCGACGGCCCCCAGTCTATTCAAGGCAAATTGCGGGATGAGCACGCGCACAAAAAAGAAGCAGGCCAAGATTCCTCTTGACCCGCGGGTAATGGATGCCAATTTCAGGCTCTGTTGCTCGGTTTCTGAGCATGACCCAGAAAGTTAGTGAGAAAAGTCCTTGGCGACGATGCCGTATTTTTCAATTTTTCTTAAAAGCGTTTTTTTCGGAATGTTCGCGTGCAAAGCCGTCTGATTGATCCGGCCTTTAAAGGTCTTGAGCGCCTTCACGATAAACTCTTTTTCGAACGCTTCTTTTTGGGCGTTGAAGTCCAGAGTTCCGATGGCCGAAGGGTCAATCCCGGAAGCGTCAATCCCAGAAGCGTCATCGTCTTCCAAATCAACGTCGATCTCCGTCTCCATCCCATCGTCTTCGTCCGTCAGGCCCGTCGACACGCGAGTCATGGGGATGCTCGGGCCAGAAGGCATCATAGGAGCGGGCGAAGTCACTTCGGGGAGAACTGTACCCGTTGCGTCCAAGACAAGCTCGGGCAAAGAGCTCAAAGTCAGGACATTCGAGCTTTCCATGATAAACGCGTGTTCGATCACGTTTTCGAGCTCACGAATGTTGCCGGGCCAGTCGTACTTTTTGAGGACGTTCAGGGCGTCGGCACTGACTGATGTGATCCGTTTGCCGTGCGACTGATTGAACTTGCGGATAAACATATGGATCAAGTGATCAACGTCATCTTTACGGTCAATGAGCGAAGGCAAGAAGATTGGAATCACGTTCAAGCGATAGAACAGATCCTCGCGGAAGCTGCCGGCCTTCATCATTTCTTCAAGCGGTCGATTGGTCGCAGCGATGATGCGAACGTTAGTTGAAATCTCGCGGTTGGCACCCACGGGAACAAACATTTTTTCTTGCAGCACGCGCAAGAGTTTGACTTGCATCAATACGGGCATGTCACCCACTTCATCCAAGAACAAAGTTCCACCTTCAGCGAACTGAAATTTTCCGATTTTGCGTTGATCAGCGCCGGTGAATGAGCCTTTTTCGTGCCCAAACAATTCGGACTCAAACAAATTTTCGGGGATCGCCGAGCAATTGATCGCCACGAACTTGCCGTCTTTGCGAGCCGAGTTGAAGTGAATGGCGCGAGCGACCAACTCTTTACCCGTACCCGAAGCGCCGCGAATCAAAACAGGCGTGTCGACTTTGCTGAGGCGGTGAATCACGTTGAATACTTTTTTCATCTGCGTATTCTGGCCGATGAACTTGCGTCCTTCTTGCATCAAGACGGGTGCGCTGAATGCGACATTCGAAATCAAAGTTTGAGCGGCCACCGCACGATCAACCAATGCGATGAGATCGTCACCAACGACGGGTTTAGAAAGGTAATTGTAAGCGCCATCTTTGACGGCCATCACGGCGTGATCAATTGAAGCAAAGGCCGTCATCATGATCACGACGACACCGGGGTTGAATTCTTTAATTTGCTTGAGAGCTTCGAGGCCGTTCATGCGAGGCATATCAACGTCGAGGATGGCGACATCAATGGCCGCACCTTCGGCTTTGATTCTTTCGAGGGCGTTGACCCCATCAAAGGCCTCTTGGACGTGGTAACGGCCGGTCGACGAGAGCGCCGATTTGACCGACAGCCGCAGACCTTGATCGTCATCAGCAACAAGAATACGAATCATGGAACCTCCACCCAGGCAGACGTAAATCAGTCCTACCCCGCGGCAGTTATCTCCTAACTGTCAAGAATTCTCAAGCCGGTTAAGGTTGTCGGGAGACAGCTGAGGGCTCAAATCTGACGGATTAAGTCTGACGGAGCGGCAGATCC
>JBKCUU010000090.1:0-3058 GCA_046318155.1 Bdellovibrio sp.
TCATAACGCTTGAACAAATCACGAATGCTGATGAAGAAGCGCCGGCGTTGAGGTTCTGCCCAAGACTAGCGAGATGCGGTTTCCTGCTAGCAGCGTTCGGTTTTCCAGATGATGTTGGGGGTGATGTTGTCGCGAAGGTCCTGGAGGATATCTTCGCGCGGGCGGCTTGACTCTTTAAAGTCGATGTCGATCTCACTGACATTGACGCCCATCGCGTGTTCGTCCATTTCGGCACGCCCGGTCCGCCGTGAGACCGATTTGATCTCGGGCACCCGAAGCATGACGGCCTCGGCCTTGGAGCCAATCTGGTTTGAGGCCTCAAGACTAATTCCGGGTGGTGCGACGATCGCAATCATCGCTGTTCCCTCGTTAAACTTGGGCAAAAAATCTCGGCCCATCAAAGGCACCAAAGCAAGAGCGGCTGCAAGAAGCAGAAGCGTTGCACCTAAAACAAGCTTGGGATTTGGCAAAGACCATTCAAGCAGATGACGGTCCCAATTTTTGAGCCAGACCACGAGCTTGGTGTCTTGGTGGGAGTCCTTATCTGGTCGTAAGAAATACGAGCACAACACGGGGGTTAATGTAAGGGACACGACAAGTGATGCCATCAGAGCTGTCAGGTAAGCGATCGCGAGCGGTGCGAAGAGGCGACCCTCAAGGCCCGTCAAACTAAACAACGGAAAGAACACGAGTGCGATGATAATGGTCGCAAGGACAATCGAGTTTCGAACTTCACTCGAGGCCTCAAAAATGACTTTAAGACGTGATTTCGGATTGGCAAGCGCCGCATTTTCTCGAAGCCTTCGAAAAACATTTTCAACATCCACGATGGAATCATCGACCAACTCCCCGATTGCAATGGCCAAGCCTCCTAAGGTCATCGTGTTGACCCCAAGACCAAAAAATTTAAAGACCAGTGCCGTGATTAAAAACGAAACCGGTATGGCCGTTAGTGTGACCACCGACATTCGCAAATTTGCTAAAAACAAAAATAGGACAACGAAAACCAAGAGGGTTCCGAATTGCAATTTGCCTTGAATCCCTTTGATGGAGGCTTCAATAAAATTGGCTTGTTTAAACACATCCGGATTAACGACGAGGCCTTTTGGAAACGACGGCCTCAATTCTTCAATCGCTTTCTCGATCTCACGGGTGATGGCGATCGTGTCCGCGGATGGTTGTTTTTGGATCGTCATGACGACGGCGGGCTTGCCATTAAAGCTTCCGTCCCCGCGCTTCAGCCGAGGTGCCTCGACGACTTCGGCAATGTCGCCCACCAAGACCGGCCGGCCAAAGTGTGAGCCGACAAAGGTCTTTTTGATATCATCAACGGATTCGACGACGCCGATGTTGCGCACCAAGTACTCTTGCGAGTCTTTTTCGAGAAAACCGCCCGTTGTGTTTTGACTGATTTGGACAAGCTCGTGGTCAATCTGTTCGACCGAGAGCTGATAGCGGTTGAGCTTTTCAGCCGAAACTAAAATTTGGTATTGCTTCAGGCCGCCGCCGATCGAAATTACCTGCGCGACGCCTGGAATGGTCATAAGTCTTGGCCTGAGTGTCCATTCAGCAAAACTGCGAAGCTGCATGGGCGAAACTTCGCCTTGCTCTGAGGTCACGGCGATTTGCTGAATTTGGCCCATGAGTGAACCGATCGGTCCCATCGTCGGCGCGATATCCTTTGGGAGTCGTTCTTTGGCCAGGTTCAGCTTTTCTTGCACCAGTTGGCGGTTGCGAAAGAGATCGGTCCCCCAATGAAATTCAACATAGATCACCGAGAGACCAATTCCTGACTGAGAGCGAATGCGCTCCACCCCGGTGAGACCGTTTAAGTAGGACTCGATCGGAAGCGTGACCCGAGTTTCGACTTCTTCGGGGGCCATACCGTGGGATTCGGTCATGACGGTGACGGTCGGTTTTGTGACATCTGGAAAGACGTCGAGCGGAAGATCCCTTGCGGTAATCCCGCCAAAGACGATCACGAACGCGGCGAGCGACACGACAAGCAGTCGATGGTTGAGGGCAAAACGGATCATTGCATTGAGCAAGACATTCTCCTTTGAACCGAGCGAATCACCCAGGGTGATTCACACAATTAAAACAATCACCTTTGGTGATTCAGGTAACTCGAGATGGACGCAAAAGACGAAGATTTCTTAAGAATGCCGTGGAGGCTGAAAGGGCCCATCAAGCTCGGGTTCGGGCTTGAGGCTCGACGAAGCGGCAGGGTTGATCGTGACCAAAAGATCAGGGGCCTTGTAGTTTTCAGAATCACGCAACAGAAAAACATGGATATGGCAGCACGTGGCGTGAGTTTTTGAACAGGGATCTTGGGGCTGATGCGAATCGCCCGATTCATGCGAGTGGGCGCTTTCACTTTGTATCTGGTGGCAGGGGTCAGCGCTCGAAGCAAAGCTGGGAAGAGCAAACGCCACCAACAAACCGAGGGCACAAAAGGTCTTGCAAACGGAAGCGAACATAGGCCGATTGAATCGGATGTTCGCCCCACTGTCAATTGAGCCTGCTTTTTGACTCATGTTTTGGCTTCGGCCTCAAGGCGATCAATGAAGGCTTGGTAGTTTTGGGGGGTGATGAGATGCACCTCTGCCTGCGGAAATTTTTGCTTAAATTTAAGCAGCCCAGTCGCTGCTCGGCCCGCTCGGGCTTGATCGGGGTTCGACTTGACTTCAATGGCATGGAGTTTTTTTCCGAACTGGTAGACGTAATCGACTTCATGAGCGGCCTCGCGCCAGTAGTAGAGCTGGCCCGGGAGACGCACCAGCGCGGCACCAACGGCAATTTCGAAAGCCCGCCCCCGCTCAGCCAAAGAGTATTCGGCGTCTAACGTGACCGAGTACAGAGCCGGGCAAAGAGGCAATATTTTGGGTGAACTGGCGCGCGACAAGGTTTTTTTGGCGCTGTATTTCGGAAGTTGTTTGAGCAAAAAAGCGCCTTCAAAAAGCTCAAGGTAGTGTTTCACTAAGTCGACGTTCCCGCGGTCTTGAAGTTGACCTAAAAGCTTGGTGTAGCTGATCTCCTGGGCCCCGTACGAGCAGGC
>JBKCUU010000091.1:0-4638 GCA_046318155.1 Bdellovibrio sp.
GGAGTGCGTGGACTTTGCCACTCATGTTGGAGAGTTGCTGAATGGCTTTTTCGGGGCAACCCGGCTTTCCCAGTATTTGAGTCTCCAAGGCGACCAACTGGTCGCCGCCAATGATCGTGGCTTTGCTCTCTTGGGGGTGAGCCTCTTTGAGCCAAGGAATCAGGCTTTCGGCTTTGCCGCGGGCCAAAAAAGCCGCGTGGGCCTGGGGTTCCCGGGGGGCGCGGGCTTTGGCCGCTTGTTCTTCAAAGAAGGGTTTTTGAACGTCAAAGGGCCAAGCGAGGCGCATCAACAGCTCGCGGCGGTAGGGACTTGTGCTCGCCAAGACAAGACGGGGGTTCTGCATCAAGAACCAGGCTAGGCTCTCTCTATAATCTTTTCAACCCCTTCTTGGGCCCGCGGAATCAAAGCTAAAAGAGGGGCTGATTCTGTGTTAACTCTAGGCCCAATGGACATCGAACAACTCCGCAGCCCTCTGCCTGATATTCAAAATACCCGCACAGAGGGTTCCATTGAACTGGGACTTGAGTGGGTCGGTATGAGCCAGATCGAAATTCCGGTGCAGTTTGTATTGCGCGACGGTCAAGCCATGACCCTCGCGGCCCGAGCTGAAGCGGGAGTGAACTTGATCGATCCCAAGGCGCGCGGAATTCACATGTCGCGCCTTTACCGTGCCGTGATGAATGAGCTCTCAGCAAAGCCCTTGGGTTTTGATTTGCTCGAATCCCTCGTCGAAAATTTTTTGCAAACACACGAGAGTCTCTCAACCGAAGCGGATTTGCGGGTGAGCTTTCAGGCCTTGCTCTCGCGCCAATCGCTGAAGTCTGACCTTCGCGGTTTTCGTTCTTACCCGGCTGAATTTCGCGTCACGAAACGCGCTGGAAAACGACGCCGCTTTCTGAAAGTTGAAGTGACCTACTCAAGCACCTGCCCTCAGTCCGCGGCCCTCGCTCGTCAGCTGGTTGCTCAAGATTTTTCAAAAGCATTTTCGCTCGAGACGGCAGAAACCGGCAGTGTCAAAGCTTGGCTTGAGTCACAAGCAGGAATGGCAGCAACGCCGCACGCCCAGCGCAGCTCCGCCAAGATCGAAGTCGAGCTTGAGACCCACACCTCGTTCAATCTTGAGCATCTTGTTGATTTGCTCGAGGAAGTTCTCGCGACTCCCGTGCAAACGGTGGTTAAGCGTGAAGACGAGCAAGAGTTCGCGCGCCGCAATGGCACGCACTTGATGTTTTGTGAGGATGCGGCTCGAAAAATCAAAACGGCTCTCTTGAGCGAGCCGGCCATTGTGGACTTTGAGGGCGAGCTTCGTCACCTCGAGAGCCTGCACCCCCACGACGCCGTCGCGCGCATTCGCGGACGGGGCGCACTTTTGTCTTGATTTTGAGAATCATTATTACTTAAAGTGGCGGGCAGCCGGAGGTTCCGTGGCTGACAAGACGCAAATTCCCGATTTGCCCAGGTACCAAGATATCGAAGAAAAGGTCATCAAGCGCGAAAAGTTTGACGAGGCCGCTTTTAAGCAGATGATTCGCAGCCTGCATCTTAAAGTCACGGATCAACGTCTGCTGATTCTCGAAGCTCTGCATTCTGGCAAGCGCACGCATGTCACGGCACAAGAAGTTTATGAGATCGTTAGCGAAAAAGACTCCTCGCTTGGATTTGCGACCGTTTATCGCTTTTTGCGGAAGTTGACCGAAGCTGCACTGGTCACCGAAGTTCGCATGGGTGGTTTGCCGGCACGTTACGAAATCACGCCAAAGTCCCACCATGATCATTTGACCTGTACTCATTGTGGTAAGATTGTCGAATTCGAAAACGACGCGATCGAGCGTTTGCAAGATCAAGTCGCGGCGCAGTTTGGCTTTAAACTCACCAGTCACGTCCTGGAACTTTACGGCGTCTGCTCGGATTGTCAGCGCCGCGAGGGACAGCTTGCTCGCAAACCCAAGGTCTGAGATTCTGGCCACGGCTCGCGTGCCCACCAGGTGCCGCGAGGGGAGTGCGTATGGCGGTTCAAAATCAAGACATCGTGGTGAAAGGTGCCCGCGAGCACAACTTAAAAGACATCGACCTTCGAATTCCGCGCAATAAAATCACCGTCATCACCGGCCTCTCGGGATCCGGAAAGTCCTCGCTGGCTTTCGATACGATCTATGCCGAAGGGCAGCGCCGGTATGTCGAGAGCCTGTCCGCCTACGCCCGCAATTTTCTCGAGCAAATGAAGAAACCCGAGGTCGATTCGGTCACGGGCCTCAGTCCCGCCATCGCAATTGATCAAAAATCAGTTTCGTTAAATCCTCGTTCGACCGTGGGCACGGCGACTGAGGTGTATGATTACATGCGTTTGCTTTTTGCCCGCGCCGGCGTCCCTGAATGTCCCATTCATCACATTCCCGTCGCCTCGCAAACACCCCAGCAAATTATCGATGAGGTCTCCAGGCTCTCGGTCGGCGCTAAGTTTTACATTTTGGCGCCGATGGCCCAGGGTAAGAAGGGTGAGTTTCTGGCCGAGTTTCAGAAGTGGGCACGCAAAGGTTTTGTCAAAGCCAAGGTCGATGGCGACATGATTGAACTTGAAAAAGCCAAGAAGCTTGCCAAAACCAAAGTCCACGATATTGATCTCGTCATTGATCAGTTGGTCATGAAAGATGGCATCAAGCTGAGGCTCGCCGAAAGTATCAACACTGCGCTCTCGATGGCGGGCGGGCGGTTGGTTGTCGAAACGCTGGCGGGGGTTCGCACGGCGTACTCGCTGCATTCGGCTTGCCCCGTTTGTGCGTATGGATTTCCCGACATGGAGCCTCGCCTGTTTAGTTTTAACAATCCTCGCGGAGCCTGCGCCAGTTGCAATGGCCTAGGGACCCTCGATTTGATCGAAGAAGAACAGTACGACGATGAGGGCGAAGGCCGCGTTCTGAAAAAAGTCAGCTACCGACTTAAGAACGACAAAAAAATTGATAGCCGCTCTGACAGTGACGACGAAGAAGCTGAAACTTTAGATTTTGCAGTATGCCCCACGTGCAACGGTACTCGATTAAAAGAAGAAGCGTTGTCAGTTAAAGTTGCGGGTAAAAACATCGCCGAGCTTTCAGACCTTAGCTGCATCGAACTGCGCGCCTGGTTCGAAAAAATGAATGTTCGATCCAAGCACCAAATTGTCGCCGATAAAATCACCAAGCAAATTCTGGATCGCTTGCATTATTTGATTCGCGTTGGGACCGGCTACCTTTCACTTAGTCGATCGTCGCGCACCCTTTCGGGCGGCGAAGCTCAACGGATTCGCCTGGCAACGCAAGTCGGCTCCAGTTTGATTGGCGTTTTGTACGTGATGGACGAGCCCTCCATTGGCCTCCATCCTCGGGATCATCTCAGACTTTTGCAAATTATCGGTGAGCTCCGAGATCGCGGTAACACGGTGATTTTAGTTGAGCACGATGAAGACACCATTCGGTATGCCGATCACGTCATCGATATTGGACCACGCGCAGGTAAGCTCGGCGGTGCGCTCATGGCGATGGGCGCACCTGACGAGATCGCAAAAAGCAAAGACAGCCTGACCGGGCGTTACTTGGCCGGAGAGTTGCGTATTGCAGTTCCCAAGACACGCCGAGTTGGCAACGGCAAGTCGATCGAGATTTTGGGCGCAACCGGAAACAATTTAAAAAATGTCAATTTAAGAATACCGCTAGGAACGTTGACTTTAGTGACCGGTGTTTCAGGATCTGGAAAGTCGACCCTCATTATCGACACGCTCTACAAAGTGTTGGCTCAGCATTTTTACCGCTCAGGAAACCCGCCTGCCCCTTTTCGTCAGGTGAAGGGTCTCGAGCATATCGATAAGGTCATCGAGATCAATCAGCGTCCCATCGGACGAACGCCAAGGTCGACACCGGCCACCTACGTCGGGTTATTGCCACTGGTTCGTGATCTGTACGCCAATTTACCCGATGCCAAACTTCGGGGCTACGAGCCTGGTCGATTTAGTTTTAACGTCAAGGGAGGACGCTGTGAAACATGTCTGGGCCACGGGCAGATTCGCATGGAGATGCATTTCTTGGCCGACGTGTTCGTGACCTGCGACACGTGTTTGGGGTCTCGCTACAACCGCGAGACTCTCAACGTCAAATACAATGGTAAAAACATTGCCGAGATTTTGCAAATGACCGTCGCCGAGGCGATGCCCTTCTTTAAAAACCACACGCACATTTTTCGTAAGCTTGAAACTCTTCACCGAGTTGGTCTGGATTACATGACTCTGGGGCAAAGTTCGACAACGCTTTCGGGCGGCGAAGCTCAGCGCGTGAAGCTCTCGAAAGAGCTGTCAAAGAGAGGGACCGGTAAGACTCTTTACATTTTGGATGAGCCGACAACGGGTTTGCATTTTGATGATGTGAAAAAACTCGTCGAGCTTTTGCATGAGCTGGTGGATCAGGGCAATACGGTGCTCGTCATTGAACACAATATGGAAGTCGTCAAAACAGCCGATCACGTCATCGACATGGGCCCCGATGGCGGCAATGCCGGCGGCCGCCTGGTCGCCGATGGAACTCCCGAGCAGGTGGCGAAAGTTCTTGAGAGCGAAACCGGAAAAGTCTTAAAACCTTTGCTTAAGTTGTCACGAGATCAGGAGTCCTGCTC
>JBKCUU010000092.1:0-17625 GCA_046318155.1 Bdellovibrio sp.
GCGCTCCACTTTCCAGTGTTGGCTGGCCGACTGAATCAGCGCATCGATTTCGGCGACGCGTGCTTTAACACCACGAATCAGTTCGTCAGCGTAATCAACGACTTCTTTGGGCGTGCGCTCTTCAAACAGCTCGAGAAAATCCTGATAGGGAACAGGACTTGTAAACTCAGTTTGAAAGAGAATCTGCAGGGCAAGTTCGCGGGACTGTCTCTTCAGTTTGGGATCTTGCAGGCTCACTATTTTTTCCTTCCGCAGAGCGAATATCGGGAGTCAAACTCAGTTGCGCGCCTGACTCAAAAACCTCGACGCCGTCGTTCTCTTCGAGAGTCTCGACGAATTCTTGCACGTCTTGAAAGTTTCGGTACACCGATGCAAATCGCACATATGCGACATCATCTAAGATGCGCAACTCACGCATAATTTTTTGACCAACCATTGAAGCCGAAATTTCTTTTTCTCCGCGAGCCATCGTCCAATTTGAAATGCGCTCAACAACGGCTTCAAGTTGGGCTAAGCTGATGGGTCTTTTTTGACAAGCCGCTTGCAAACCTTTGAGCACTTTTTCTTTTGAGTAGGGTTCGCGGCGGCCGTCTTTTTTAACAACAAACGGAAAGGCAAGACTAAGAGTCTCAACCGTTGAAAACCGAGAACGGCAATTCAGACACTCGCGTCGGCGCCGAATGGTTTCGCCTTCTTTTTGTTCGCGGGTGTCAAGAACCCGGTCTTCGCTGTGTCCACAGTAAGGGCATTTCATGAGTGTTTCCAAATCCGAAAGAAGTCTAAAACCTAGGGGTCTTGTGTCCCCAGATGTCCAGATTCTTAAGGGGACTGGCTCCTAGGGCCAAACTAGAAAGAGCGGGGAGCCTGGTCAATGAAAAAGGGTCGAGGACGGATTGACCCTTTTGGACTTTCGCGGTAAGTCATAAGAATGCGAAAGAACTGGATTTTTTTAAGTTTGCCCGCCGTGATTGTTGTCCTTTTGATCGGGGGGCTTGTCGCCCCAAGCCTGGCCGAGGCACGCCAGCCGATCGTCGGCCGAAAAGCCGCCTCAAAGTATTTTGAAAATGACCGCGAAAAGATCCGTGGACCTGCTCAGACGAACAATGAGGGCGGTGGCGGAAGTGCTGGCGACCGCGGTGGTGGAGTCAGCGAACAATTGCTCATGCTTTCACTCGGTTCGTTCATCGGATCCAATGCCTACGTGTGGGGACCTACATCCGAAGAAAACGGGGGCCGCATGTCGTACGGTGTGACTTATCTTTATGATGAGTGGGCGGGCCTCGACATGAATATCCGCGCCGATTTCAATGAGTACCGGGTCGAAGGACAGCACGCCAAGAAGCTCAGTTTGCTGCCGTTGATCACATTTCCGAGAGCGGCCGCGCGCTTTCCATTGTATTTTGGACTTGGTGCCGGATTGGGTGTTTTCTTTCAGCAAATCCCAGACGAGTCTAATCTCTCGTTCGACTATCAACTGGTGGCTGGGGCCAGGTTTATGGATCTCTTCGAAAATTTTGGTTTCTTTTTTGAGCTCGGTATGAAAAACCACCTGCATCTACTTTCAGATGGGCAAGTCAATGGTAACACCATGACAGCCGGTGGCGTGTTTAGTTTTTAATCCGCGCCCGGATCAAAGAGGGGCGCATGAAAATTCATGACCATTTAGTCGAAAAGATCATTAAAGCATGGGCCGAAATTTTTGAAGGCCATGTCTATGCCGACAAAGCGATCGAAAAACGCATGAAGCTTCAGAGAAAATGGGGCTCACGCGACCGCAAGTTTTTTGCCGAAAGTGTGTACGAAGGTGTTCGCTGGTGGCGCCGGCTCTGGGCCTTGCTTGATGAAGAACCCTCAACCGAGCTCCCGGCCCTCGCCCGGCTGTGGGCCGTAATGGCCTTTGAAAATGGCTGGCTCGAGAATCCCGAATCATGGGATATCAATCCCGAAAAAATCCGCAAACGACAAATTTGGCTTGAGCGCGAAGCGACTCGTGCCGTGCGCGAATCGATTCCCGATTGGCTTGATCAACTGGGCGAGCAGGAGCTTGGCAAAGATTGGGATGCGGTCCTTTCAGCTCTCAACGAAAAATCGGTGGTCGATCTTCGCACCAATACTTTGAAAACAACACGCGAAGAGCTGCAAGTGCGTTTGCGTGAAGATGAGATCGAAACCAAAATCATCGACGGCGTTCCCACAGGTTTGACGCTACCGGTGCGCAAAAATGTTTTTGCGACCAAGGCCTTTCAAGAGGGACTGTTCGAGGTGCAAGACCGCGCTTCGCAACTGGTGGCGCCTTTGCTGGGTCCTCTGCCCGGCGAACGAGTTTTCGATGCTTGCGCGGGTGCGGGGGGAAAAACCCTGCATCTTGGTTCACTCATGAAAAATAAAGGTAAAATCCTGGCTCTCGATATTCATGAGTGGAAGCTCGAAGAACTTCGTAAGCGCGCTAAGCGAGATGGCGTGAGCTTGATTGAGACCCGTGTGATCGAGTCCACCAAGGTCATTAAGCGCCTCGCAGGCAGCGCGGACCGCGTCCTGCTTGATGTCCCGTGCTCAGGGCTGGGCGTTTTGCGCCGTAATCCTGATACGAAATGGAAACTCTCGCCCGATGAGTTGCAAAAGCTCCAGCAAACCCAAGCTGACATTCTAAAAAGTTACGCGCGTATGGTGAAGCCAGGTGGGACTTTGGTCTACGCAACGTGCAGCTGCCTTCCTAGTGAGAATCAAAAACAAGTCGAGTCTTTCTTAGATGGACTCAAGAATGCCGACGGAACGCCAACGCAAGAATGGTCTTTGGTCGAGCAAATTATCGTCCGACCTGACGAAGGTCGTGGCGATGGATTCTTCGCTGCAAAGCTAAAAAGAAACAGCTCAATACCGTCCTGAATCGAGCCGATAAAATGTTATGATTTCGTTAAGGGGAGTGCTCTCCCTCTTTTTCTTTTTGTTATCACTTCCCGCGCAGGCGGGTTTCTCGGGCACGCTCTTAGGAACCTACGTGACCGATGATTTTTCTCAAGCGGCAGCAACATCCAATTCAAAACAATTCTACAGTGCGATGCTGATGGCGAGCCTCGATGCCAAAGAACGATTTCACGTGGGCTGGTCCTATACGAGCATTTCTGCGGCTTCGAGTCGGACTGGAAACAATGAAAGCTATGCGGCAACGGACATGGGGCCGGCTTTTGCGTTTTGGTTTGGCAAGAATCGAAATCTCAATTTATCCGGTGCTTACAATATCGTCTCAAAAGCGACCTTTGAACAAACCGGACAAGCACTAAAAGAATGGAGCGGGACCAGCTATTGGGTCGCCGCGGGTGCCGAGCTTGAGTTCATGAAGTACATTCATCTGGGCGGACGGGTGGTTTATTGCGGCACCAGCATGACCGATCAAAAAGTGGGAGCCACGGCGTCCTCCGTCTCGGTGGGGCGCACGTGGGTGGTTCCGATGCTCACGATCTCGTTCCGCAAAGCGCTCTAAAAAATAAAGGATGGGGCTAGCTGAGTTGAACCGCCACGGGAGATTTCAACAGAGCTTTCCACTGTTTAAGGGCAAATTGAAATTCAAGTTTGGCCAAAGTCATTTCTGTTTTCATGTGCTCGATGCTCTCGTGCGAATGCGCCTTGAGGCGTCGGTATTCGACTTTGAGGCGAGTGTAGTCTTCTTTGAGTTTCTTCAATCGGACCTGGGCAAGCAAAACCTGAGATTTCAGGGCTTCAAGCTTTTCGGCCGAGTAGCCTTTTGATTTGAGCTTTGCGGACTCCATGTGCAGGCGTGCCTTTAAAATTTCGGTTTGCGAAACGGTCCGGAGGCGGGTGGCCAGTCCCACGATCTTGAGGGTCTCGATCGTCCACTTGGTCGGGTCCCACTGCCACCAACGGATGCCATTGCGATAGTCGAACTGAAATTTGTGGTGAAAGTTATGATAGCCTTCGCCGTGGGTGAGAAACGCGACAAACAGGCTATCACGGGCCGTGATTTGATTCGAGTACGTCTGCTTACCCATGGTGTGGCAAAGACTGTTCACAAAAAACGTCGACTGCTGAGTCAGGCCAATGCGCAAAGCGCCTGCCATAAATAAACCGGTCAGCGGGTATCCAAAAGCCCAACCCACGGCGAGCGGAAGCAAAAAGCCGACGGCGATTGCGCACTTGATGTAGTGATTGTGCTGAAAACGCAAAAATGCGGATTTTTCGAGATCGGGGCAATTGATTTTAAAATCCTCAGGCGATTTCCAAAACATCCATCCCAAGTGCGCGTACCAAAATCCTTTGTTGATCGAATAGGGATCCGCATCGGTGTCGACCTCACTGTGATGCTGACGGTGATCCGTGCACCACTTTAAAACGGAGCTCTGCCAAGCGGAGGTTCCGATGAACACCAAAATCCACTGTGCAATGGGGTGAGCCACATAACTTCGATGAGAATAAAGACGGTGATAACCGGCGGTAATACTTAAGTTGGTTAACGCCGCAAAGATGAGGCTGAACGAAGCCATACCCCAAGAAAATCCTTCGATCCAAATCGCAAAGCCCGTTCCGATCAGCCCCACCAAAGGTGTCAGGGTCAAAAAGAGCGTTGTCGGCCAATCAACCTGATTCCATTTTGGCCAATTTGAGGTATTCATGCCGTCCTCCTAAGATGTGACTGATGTAAGTCTGCCCTCAAAGCCAAAAAAGATCCTCCATTTTGTATTGGGATTTGGTTTTTTATTGGTCCGCCAGTCTGGGTCTTGACTCGGGCTCAAACATGGCAGGATGATCCTGAGCATGGTTCACGATTTGAGTCCGATCATTTTTACGATTTATGGCGATTTGGCCGTACGTTGGTACGGCCTGTCTTACATTATGGGTTTTATTTGTGCCTATGTGATTATCCGTTGGCTTGCAATTCGTCAGAAGCAAGGCCTTACGCCCGTCATGGTCGGCGACTTTATTACCTACGGTGCGATGGGTGTCTTGATCGGCGGAAGGCTCGGCTACTGCCTCTTTTACAGTCCCGATCTTTTCCTCAAGTTTAAAGGTGAGTTTCCGTACTGGGGAGTGCTCGCCGTCAACGAAGGTGGCATGGCCAGTCATGGCGGAATGCTCGGTCTCGTTGTCGCTTGTACGTTGTTTTCAATAAAGTACGGTGTGAGCCAGCTTTACTTGTTAGATCTGGTTTCATTGACCGGACCTGTCGGTATCTTTTTTGGCCGCATAGCCAATTTTATTAATGGTGAATTGCTGGGACGTCCGGCGCCGGCGGACTACGCTTTGGCTGTGAAGTTTCCCACCGAAATCATGTCGTGGCCCGCCCAAAGTCCCGAGAAGCTCGGTGATTTGTCGGCGGTGGTTGAAAAAGTCCCAGGGCTTTCTCGTGAAGTGTGGCTTGAGGCGGTTGATAAGTTTCGCATGGATCCCGCCGCGCGAGAGACTGTGCATAGTGGCTTGAACGAGATCATTCATGCGATTCAAAACGGCAATGCCGCAGCAAAAGAGGCGATTGCGCCACTTTTGGAAGGTCGGTACCCCTCGCAACTTTTTGGTGCGTTGGGCGAAGGTCTTTTGCTCTTTCTCTTTTTGTTCTTTATGTGGCGTAAGCCTCGCAAGCCGGGTGTCATCGGTTGCTGGTTTGCGATTTTGTATGCCTGCGCGCGTATTTGGGACGAGCAGTACCGCCTGCCCGATGCTCACTTGGGATATCAGTTGTTTGATCTCACCAGGGGTCAATGGCTCTCGATCGCAATGCTTGCGATTGGTTTGGTCTTCTTGTTCTTGTGGGGCCGCCGAGAGACGCTGCCGATCCCGGGTTGGGGCCGCGGACAGAACGTCAAAATTCACCGCCGCTAAGATTCGCAAACAACAGAGACAAAAAACTAGATATCTTTGATCAAAACTGCCGTCTGTTCGCCGGATTTAAGATCTTTGACAGTGACGGTACCTGCATCCAGTTCGCTTCCGCCAATAATGTAAACTTTGGTGGCGCCAAGCTTGTCGGCTTTTTTCATACGCTTGCCAAAATTTCCGCCGAGCAAGATTTCGGTTTTTTGATCGCGCTTTCGCAAGTCGTAAACCAATTTGTGGCAAAACTCTTCAGCTCGATCTTCAGCCGGTAGCACGCAAATCAAGGGCTCTTGGCGAATCGCTGTCTGTGCATCGATCAGCAAGGCAAGGCGCTCCATGCCGCTGGCCCAGCCAACGCCGGGTGTTTGCGGTCCGCCCATCAGAGCGATCAAGCCGTTGTAGCGACCGCCAGCGAGCACAGCAGACTGTGCCCCCAGGTGTGTGGTCGAAAACTCAAAAACACTGTGAGTATAGTAATCAAAGCCGCGCACGAGCTTGTCGTTCACGACGGTTTTGATTCGCAAGTCAGCAAGACCCTTTAAAACTTTATCAAAAAACTTTTTCGACTCGTCATTGAGGCATTCGGATAAATTCGGGGCGCCTGCGAGAATCTTTCGGTCACCTTCATCTTTTGAATCCAAAATACGCAGCGGATTTTTGTGCAATCGAACTTTGCTGTCAGTGGACAGATCGTTTTCAAATTTTGCAAGGTAATGAACCAGCAGGTCGCGGTGCTTGAGCCGGCTTTCGGTATCACCTAAAGAGTTGATCTCGAGTTGCACTTTGTTTTGCAGGCCGAATCGCTCAAACAAAAGTGCACCTAAAGAAATACATTCAACATCCGATTCGGGTGTGTCGAAACCTAAACACTCAACCCCCAATTGATGGAATTGCCGCTGCCGACCCTTTTGTGGGCGCTCATAACGAAACATGGGGCCTGAGTAATAAAATTTAAGTGGCAAGTTTTGCGCCATGCCGTTTGAAACAAAGGCGCGGGCGATGCCGGCTGTCCCCTCGGGACGCAAGGTGAGGCTTTCGCCCCCACGGTCGGTAAACGTGTAGGTTTCTTTGGTCACCGCATCTGAGGTTTCGCCAAGAGTGCGATGGAACACGTCTGTAAATTCAAAAATGGGCGTGTCGATTTCATCATAATTGAATTTTGACGCAAGGCTCCTGGCGGTGTCGTCAAGGTATCTAAAAATTTGTGATTGCTCGGGTAAAAGATCTTGGGTTCCGCGCACGGGCTGAAGTTTTTGGCTCATCCACAAGTCATAACGAAGCCGCCAGCTCGTGGCAAGTCTTGCCATCAACCCGGGGGCGGGGGACAGTGCATTTATGGATAAATCGCGAATCATTCTGGTTATTGGTGCCTTTGCCCTTTCGCTTGCGGTCGGGTTTTTTCTGTTTAAAAATGTCGGCAGTGGAAACTTGGTTGATGCGACCGAAGTGGATTGGAAAATCCTGGCCGACTTGGATTACATCACGGGGAACGCGAGCGATAATTTGAAATCACTTGATGGCAAGATGGTCAAAGTTCCGGGCTTTATGGTGCCCCTTGAAGATGAGCAAAAATCCGTTAAAACTTTTTTGCTCGTCCCTAGTCCGCAGGCCTGTATCCACGTCCCGCCGCCGCCGCCCAATCAAATGGTGCTGATCGAGATGGACACTTCAAAAGAGGTCAAAGTCGAATTCGGTCCGATTTGGGTTTACGGGACTTTAAAGTTGCATTCGAAGCGTCACCTTTATGGTGAATCTAGTTTTCAAATGGTTGGCGTTGCCATCGAGCCCTATCGATGAAGACATTGGCGATCTCGATTTGTAATCTCAAATTTCGTTACACGGATTCAGGTCCGCTGATTCTTGATTTACCCACTTTCGAAGTTCGCGGTGGCGAAAAAGTATTCTTGTTAGGACCCAGTGGTTCAGGCAAATCGACATTTCTTGAAGTTGTTTCGGGTGTTTTAACGGCAAAGGCCGACACGCTCGAAGTGTGTGGTCAGGATTTTTCAAGGAAGTCTCCGCACGAGAGAGATGTTCTCCGCGGAAGCCACATTGGCTATATTTTTCAGAGTTTTAATTTGGTGCCCTACCTGAGCGTTCAACAAAATATCGAGTTGCCAGTGTTGCTGAATCCAGGCCGAGCCCAGCGGATGACTCAAGATCTGAAGGCGGAGGTTAAGCGATTGGCCCAGCATCTCGAGATTGATTCGCTGTTAGAGCGTCCGGTCACTCAACTCTCGGTCGGTCAGCAACAGCGGGTGGCCGCGGCCCGTGCGCTGCTGGGCTCACCCGAACTCATTTTAGCCGATGAACCAACCTCGGCGCTTGATCATGATGTCCGTGAGAAGTTTATCAAATTACTTTTTGAATGTTGTGAACAAACCAAGGCTGCCGTTCTTTTTGTGAGTCATGATAAAACGCTGATGCCGCTTTTTGACCGGAGCTTCACGCTTCCTAAAAGTGGGGCGGGGGAGCAGACATGATCATCTTAAGACTCGCATGGGCGTCGCTCAAAAGTCGGCGCCTCACCACCGGACTCACGGTCTTGTCGATTGCTTTAAGCGTGATGCTTTTGCTCTCTGTTGAGCGGCTCCGGCGCGGGGCTGAAGATGGCTTTACGCAGGCGATCAGCCAAACCGATTTGATCGTCGGTGCACGCAGTGGACCTCTGAATTTACTCTTGTACACGGTTTTTAATATGGGATCTGCCACGGCCAATGTGTCGTGGGAGTCTTACCAATATTGGAAGTCGCAGCCCCAGGTCGAATGGACGATTCCGTACTCGCTCGGTGATGGGCACGGCGGATTTCGAACCGTCGCAACGGATGCAAACTTTTATCAGCACTATCGATTTCGTGGGGACCGAAAAATTGAGATGAGCGAAGGTGTGCCTGGCACAGGTTTATGGGATGTGGTGCTCGGTGCGGATGTCGCCCGAACTTTGCGGTATAAATTGGGGCAAAAAGTCGTGATCGCTCACGGCGTCACCTCAGGCCGCGGAATCCAAATGCACGATGATAAACCGTTTGTTGTTGTCGGTATCATGAAGGCGACAGGAACGGCACTGGATCAGTCGCTTTACATTTCGCTCGAAGGTATGGAGGCCTTGCATATCGATTGGAAAGACGGCGCCGCGCCCACACGCGAGACGCAAATTTCGCCAGAAAAGATTTTGCAAGATCAAATCAAAGTCGATCAGATCACCTCTTTCTTTTTGCGAACGAAATCGCGCATTGAAACTCTGCGTTTGCAGCGGCAAATCAACACCTATGCCGAAGAGCCCATGATGGCGATAATTCCCGGAGTAGCTTTGGCCGAACTGTGGCGCACGATGGGTTATGTTGAGCAAAGTTTAAAAGCCATTTCGTGGCTGGTCTTGTTTGTCGGACTGACGGCTATGTTGATCGCACTTTTAAGTTTGCTTGAGCAGCGCCGCCGAGAGATGGCGATTTTGCGCGCGATGGGGGCTGGGCCCGGGCATGTTTTATCGCTTTTGGTTTTCGAAGCGTTTTTGATTTCAGCCGTTGGAGCTGTGACCGGTGCGGTGGTTCAGTTGGGTGCTTTTGTTCTGCTTGAGAGATGGCTCGCGCAGAGCTTCGGAATTTATTTGGCCGGAGAGGCCATTACGCTAGCAGACATTTTGTTTTTGCTGGCGGCGATTGGGATGGGAACATGCGTCGGCTTAGTCCCAGCCTTTCGCGCGTTCTTTCTGACTTTAAAAGATGGGTTGAGTGTAAAAGCCTAGGTGTTGATGAGTGAAGAAAAAAACTACATGACACCTGAAGGCTTCGAGAAGCTCAGGGCCGAGTATCAAAAGCTCCTCAATGTTGAGCGGCCCAAGTTGGTCGAGACCGTGGCGTGGGCGGCCAGCAATGGTGATCGCAGCGAGAATGCCGATTATATTTATGGAAAACGTCGCTTGCGCGAAATTGATTCGCGGCTTCGATTTTTAAAGTCACGCCTCGAAAAATCTGAAGTCGTTGATCCCAAAAGTTTAAAAGGTTCCAGCGTTGTTTTTGGTGCAACCGTCACCATCGAAGACGAACAAGGCGCGCAGCATGTCTATCAAATCGTGGGTGCGGATGAATTTGATATCGCAAAAAATAAAATTTCGTGGAAATCACCGGTCGCGAAAGCCCTTCTTGGTAAAAAACTTGGGGATGAGGTGACGATCAAAAAACCAGCGGGTGACGAGATCGTCTTGATCGAGAATATCGAATTCAAATGATGAGACCCTAGCCCAAAGGCCGTCTTGAATTGCGACTGTTCGTCGGGACGAGGCTCTGATGTGTCAGGACCAACCTTTTTTTGTGCTGGGTCGGCGCGATTTCATTTAACATGGAGTCATGCGTGCCCACTTTGAGCAGTATCCCGAGGCTTTGCCGCATGCACGGCCTTGTCAGCAAACAGCGCTCGATTATTCGGTCACGCGTGCGCTGACGATGATCCCGAAGTGCAGTGGCGGGGTTGGCAAGGCCTGGATTGATCACGGCAAAGATCTGCTCAGTTTTTTGCAAGGAACTGCAAGTTCAGTTTCTGAACGCATGAGCAAGAGCAAAGAAGCCATGGCTGAAATGCGCCGGTGCAATAGTGACGACACCTTGCAAACCAAGCGGCTCTTGTTGCAACAGCACAATTTGACTGATTGGCAAGATGACCGGATTCGCCGCAGTACGTGTGAGCAGATCATCGGCTATGGTGATCGGCGAGCACGAAGTACGATTCGTAACAACGCGATTCAGGCCTCAGTTGATTTTGCATCCCTTCCTATCGAGGAAAAACGCGCGATGATGGATGCGGCCAGCAAGCGCAATGCCGAACAAGGCCGCGAAGCGTGGAACCAAGCCTACAATTCGATTCAAGTGTGGATGAAAGAAAAAGTGGGGATTCCGCTGGCCTGTTACAATGCTCAAAAGAATGATGCAGGTCCTGCGCTTGAATTGAAGAACCGTCAGATCCTCGATCTCAAGCGATACCAAAAAACATTGCGCGAGACCTATGAAGAAAACCGCTACAATTACTAGGACGCGCCCTCAGATAAAAATCCCTGACAAACTCTGCTTCAAAACAAAAAACCCACAATCCTTGAGAATTGTGGGTTTCTCGTCAGCCAGAGGCTGAAGTAAAAAGAAGATCGTCCTGAACGGACGAATCAATTACTTCTTGTGAGTTTTTTTGAACTCAGTTTCGCATTTTTTGAGGTCTTCGCCCATTTTGCCTTCGCAGGCTTTTTTCAGGTCAACCATGTGAGTGTCTGCAGTTGTTGCTGCAGTTGCGGTCGTTGTTTTTGTCTCAGTTTTTGATTTAGCAGCAGTTTCAGGCGAAGTTGCCAAAGCAGCAGCAGCGAACAAAGTCACGATAGCAGTTGCCATCAATTTCATAGAGTCTCCTTAGTTAAGCTCCGTTATGGAGGTTTTTGTATCTTAAGCTGATGTTTAACTTGCCACGAGTCTCCCGCGCATCAAGTGTTTTTTTGCGCCGGCGCAGGGAGTGATTCTCAGGCGGTTAACGCAGATGCTCGCCCCCACCAAGGTTTGTTTGTTCGTCTTTCGGATGGACAAGAGGTTTGTTGCGCTTACAATTTAGATTCGGGCGGTCGATTTTTTGCGCGTGGGAGAGGTGATCTTCATTGAAGTTTGATTCAAATACGAAGACTTTACACTTTCATTTCGGTGAATATCTCATCAAGCAAGGCGAGTTTGCTGATGCCATTTACGTGATCCGATCGGGACGCGTCGAAGTTTTGAAAAATACAAAATCAAAGCCCTTTTCTCTCGGGATGGCCACGACCGGTCACTTCTTGGGAGAAATGTCGGTTCTCCTCGGGATCGAGAGCACGGCTTCAGCCCGCGCCGCCGAGGATGTTGAGGTCGTCGTGATTACAAAAGAGGCATGTGAACAAATGTTTGGCGACGCGCCGCCATTGCTGCTGGCTCTCGCTAAAGGTTTAGCGCAGCGCCTCGATCTGACCAGCCGAAAGTTTGAACTTGAAGTGGATTCAAAAACTCCTGAGGTTGCAACGCGGGCCGTTGATCTTGACTGGGAGGGGTGATCTTGCTCAAGTCGGAGCCCTAACAATACCGTGCTCTCACCTTTACGGGAGCGCTTCCGACGGAGGTCGACCATGAAAGTAGTTTTGTCTCTCGCAATTTTGGCGTTTTCGGCAGTGGCTTCAGCTTACCCCGCACTCAAAGATAAAGCTGTTTACAATGGCACCTTCCAAGGGGGCGGCGGCGGCACAATGTCCTTCACGCAAACTCTTGAAATCGTCAGTGCTCTGAATAACAACACGCAATTTGTGGTGCGCCAGACTTTGAATTTGCCCAATGGGCAAACTCAGTCGCAAGACAGCACTCTCGGCGCCTCTGATTTGCTTGATAAAGCCATGGTGGGTCAGATTTTGGCTCAATGTCCACAGGCGGGCGGCGCGCTCGAGACATTGGCAGTCCCGGCCGGTAGCTTTAAAACTTGTGCTTTGCCCCAGGAGCGCGGTGGAAAAGTATGGGTTGGTGACGCTGCTTTCGGTATCATCAAACAAATCCAAGTTGATGAAGAAGAGAACATCATCACCGTTGAGCTCGCGTCTTTCGTTAACGGGCAGTAGTTTTTTATTCAGGGCCCTTGAGAGCTCAAGGGCTTCGTGCATGATTTAAAATTTGAAAGCCAGTCCCGATCAAACGAGACTGGCTTTTTTTATCTTCGGGGTTCACCATAAAAGCGCCGGCCACGGCTCGTGCGCGCGCACCGGATTCACGGTCAAAGTGGCCCGCCCGTCGAGAAGGCTCGGCGTTTTCTTTCGAATATCGAGAGATTGCCCAGGCATTTTCGCGATCAGATCTTGAGCGTTTTGAAATGAGCTGCTGCGGAATTTGACTTCACGTTTTCGATCAGAGGGACGAGATCGTCGGTGAGGTCTCGATCATCAGCAGTTCGAGGTGGCTGAGATATTGTTTGAGTCCTGCGGCCTCTTTGGTTTTTGCTTTGTAAAGATCAAGCGGCGAACAGGCGCCGGAGCCCACTTCGTAGGAGTTTTGTTCGGTGATCAGCATTGCGTAGCCAGCGACGTAGAGAGCTTTGCAAACCATATCGGGCGCGAGGAAGTACCCTTGCGGTAAAACAACGGACCCGTCAAACACGGCTTTGAGATCTGATTTTTCTTGGTCATTCAGTTCGTAGACGACGCGCATTTGATGGAGATCAAAAACTTGGCCCGTTTCAAAGGCGAGACGGTAGTTCTTGAATTCGACGCCTAAGGGCTTCTCAAAGCGAACCTGGATCTCGGGCTGTTCAGGCAGGGGTGTGTGGCTCAAATCGTCTGCGCCTGTCTCGAGGCGCGCACTGACGGCAAGGCCTGAGCCTGGAGTTAAGAGGGTCGAATTGCCCGCACTCTCTATCATTGGGGCCTTGGCGCAGTTCTGAAAGAAGAGCACCAGAAGACCGGCTGATAGACCTGCCGCTAGAAGTTTGATTTTTCTCACGATGATACCCCCGTCAGCAGTTAAGAGTGCAACCTGGGAGCCAGGTCAGCCCTGCTTTGCCGCGTTTTAGCTGTTGAGATCCTAGTCATTGACTGTGAGATCCACAGTGATTCTCATTTTAAAACGTCGGCAAATGTGTTTTATTCTGAGACAACGATGGCTGCATTTTTTCCGCAAGATTCAGGTCCGCTTTATGCCGAAACTCAGTACCGGTTGCAGTCGCGTGAGTCGTCGTACTGGGCCGAGCCGCTCAATACGTGGAGTAATTTTCTTTTCTTAGTCGTGATCTTATTTTTTGGTGTGCGGCTGTTGCGAAGTCCAAAGAAACCGCCCCTGTTTTTGCTCTGCTTGCCGATCTTGACCGCGGGTTTTGTGGGCGGTGTTTTGTACCACGGGCTGAGGTCATGGGACGTTTGGTATTATTTGGATTTTGTTCCCATTTTGGTTTTGAGTCAGATCATAGCGCTTTATTTTTGGTACCGCAGTGATCGGGTTTTATGGGGCGTGTTTTTCATGCTGGTCGTGCAGACTTTGTTTTTAGCGCTCAAGTGGTGGGTGCCAATGAGCACGGCTGCACAGGGCACCTTGTTTTACTTTCCACTGGCGATCAATGTGCTTGTTGCCGCTATCGTAGCGACCAGGCGGATGCCTCAGTTTCAGTGGCTTCCGTTTATCACGTCCGGTGTTTTGATCGCAGTCGCGCTTTTTTTTCGGCAAATCGATGAACGCGTCGGCAATGTTTTTCCGTGGGGCACGCATTTTTTGTGGCACATCTTTGGTGCGCTCAGCACCTTTTTCTTGTGTGAGCTTTTGTGGCGACTTGAAACGCGCCAAGCGGCCCGAGCGAATGAGTAGCCCGCGTCCTTCTTTGGGATCAGCTGTCAGTCGTCTGTTTGCGGGCGGAGGCGCGCATGTTGATCTGATTTTGTGAGCGCCAACGCAGCCGCATTTGCACCGCAGGCTCGCTGACATCTTTGATTTCGGGGACTTTATCGCGCGCGGATTTGAAGTGATGGTAATTCAGCATCAAGTCCGAATCATTGACCAAAAGTTCTAAGAACTTCTGCGCAAAGGGATTGCCTTCGCCTTGAGTAAACAAACTGTCCAATTCAGTGCGAATCGTCGATGCGTCCGCTTCTGTGGCATTGTTGTTTTCAAGCAGAATATCAAGATCCATGACGATTTCGTTGAAGGGTTTAATCCAGGTGTAATCAGGATCTTGAGTGACGATATGAAACCAAGTATATGCGTTGACGGGTTGACCTTTGGCGATCTCAAAGCGGTAGCGGAGCGATTCTAAAAAGGCCGAGTGCAAAACGTGCAAGTGGTGGCGCAGGACTTTGAGTTGTTCTTGTACAGCCGGGTTCATGTGTCCTCTCAAGGGCTATGCTGTGGCGCGACAACGGCGCCTTGTGTGGGGTTTGTTCTGGCGCGAATGCTGTCTCTATTTTTGTTTCATTTGTCTGTCAAATTCTGTATTCGTGAAGCATGTCACAAAAGTCTCCAAAAAAGTATCCACTGATTATCCAGGGCGGTATGGGTATCGGTGTTTCGAACTGGATTCTGGCCCGTAAAGTTGCCCAGCAGGGTGAAATGGGCGTGGTCTCGGGGACCTGTATGAACTCGGTGCTGATCCGTCGGCTTCAAGACGGTGACGAAGGTGGGCACTGCCGCCGGGCACTGGCTGCTTTTCCTGTTCCCGAAATCGCCGAGACTTTGATGAAGCGGTATTTTTTGCCTGAAGGCCGCGGGGGCAAACCTTATAAGCGTAGCCCCATGTTTGCTTTTAAGTACACCAAAGATTTAGTTCATATGACGGTGGCTGCCAATTTTGTCGAAGTTTTTTTAGCCAAAGAAGGACATGACGGGCCCGTCGGAATTAATCTTTTAGAAAAGGTGATTCTTCCCAATATGCCGAGCCTCTATGGCGCGATGCTTGCGGGCGTCGATTACGTTTTGATGGGCGCCGGCATCCCGCGTGAAATTCCGGGTGTGCTGGATCATTTAGCTCAGCATCAAGAGGCCAGCCAAAAGCTTCCGGTTGATGGAGCGACGCCTGAAGATGATTTTCGCATTCGCTTCAATCCCGCTGAATTTTTTAATTGCGCCGATTGGTCTCCGCTCAATCGACCTTTGTTTTTGCCGATTGTTTCATCGGCTGTCTTGGCTCTGAATCTGATGAGGAAATCCACCGGCAAGGTGGATGGCTTTGTGATCGAGCATTGGACCGCAGGCGGGCACAACGCGCCTCCGCGCGGGCAGATGCAAATCGATGAAAAGGGCGAGCCCGTGTATGGCGTTCGCGATGACGTTGATTTTTCGAAGTGTGTCGAAATGGGGCTGCCGTTTTGGCTTGCGGGCTCTTGCGGGACACCCCAAAAAGTTAAAGAGGCTTTGGCCTTGGGCGCGACCGGCGTGCAAGTCGGAACGGCCTTTGCGTTTGCCGATGAGTCGGGTTTAAGCCCATTTGCAAAGTCCTCCGTGCTCGAGTCCGTTTGGAAAAACGAGCCGCTCAAAGTTTTTACCGATCCTTTGGCTTCGCCCAGCGGGTTTCCTTTTAAAGTGGTGATGAAATCTGACACGCTTTGGGAGGAAGAAGTTTATCAAGCGCGTCCGCGTAAGTGTGATTTGGGTTATCTGCGCACGGCGTACAAAACCGAAACGGGTGATGTGGGTCTTCGCTGTGCGGCCGAGCCCATCGATGCCTACTTAAAAAAAGGCGGCTTGCTCCAAGAGACCAAGGGCCGCAAGTGCCTGTGTAATGGTTTGTTCGCAGGGATTGGCCAAGGTCAGGATCAAGAAAGCGGCTACCACGAAGCCGAGATCATGACCGCGGGTGATGATATCGTCAATTTGAAGCGATTCTTGAAGACGAGCCCGTCTTATTCCGCCGTTGATGTCATCAAAGACCTGCGCTCAGGCGCTCAGTGAATCTTCTTCTTTAGTCGCTCAACTTCGCGCTCAAGACGGTCAAGGCGACTGCCTTCGGCCTTCTTGCCCATGACAGCATCCTTAAGAACCTTATTCAAAAGCGATTGATAGGGTACCCTGGCTTGCGAAGTCGACAACCTGCAATTCACCGGAAGTAATTGGGACATTAAAGATACCTGGATCAAGGAGTCATCTTCGCCGCGCCCTTTCTCAAGTTTTTCCTAGAATTTCCGATGAGTTGATTGCGGGGTAATAACCGATTCCTTGAAGGGGTTGATGTGATCGTTAAACATCGTTATTATGTTCTCGGCGTGATCATGATCCCGATCACAGGGCTCGTTTTGGTTTTTCAGAATTGTGGTGGTTCCTTCAAACCCCTTGAGCAGAGTTTGTCGAGCGAAAGTAGCTCGGTATCGCAAGATATGAATCTCAATACCCCAACTCTCGCGCCGACTAACAACGGATCAGAGGTGTTGCCTCTTTTTGCTGAATCCTTGAGCGGGCAAGATTGGCTTAACTCGCCCCCTTCCTCGATCACTCCGCCCGGAAGGAACTCGATCGGTACTGGCTTACATGATGTGTTTCCCAGCTTTATGTTCGCAAGTCCGGAAGGGCTTGCCGGGGTCGTGTCAGCTTGTGGCAGTTTTGTCTCTCAAGATCATGGGAGGTCCTTTTCTCAGTTTGATACATCACAAATCTTTGGGACCATTCGTTCGGTGGCAGCGGATCAAGGAGTTGTTTTCGTCGGTTCGGACTACGGTCTTTTTCGCTCGCGGGACGGCGGAAAGACGTTCACTCAAGTCTTGAATTCAAAAATTGCAGAGGACGCGATCAAAGGGATGTTTCCCTGCACCGGGGTTGGCGGCTCGAAATACTTGACAGTTCGGAAAATTTCGGTCCACAGGGGCCGCCTGATATTATCAACCACGGCCGGAATGCTGGTGTCTCAAGATGGGGGCGATACTTATTCCGGCGTCCAAGTTTTTCACGAAGGTTATTTGATGGCTCCCTTATCGGCCCATAGTTTTTACCAAGATGACGAAAAAATTCTTGTTGCAAATAACTTTTATTCTCCGCCCGATGCCATACGTGTTCCCAGTGGCGGAGCCTCCGGTAGCTGCATTATGCGCCCGGTTTCGGCTTGGAAAACACGTAACTTAGGTTTGCTCGTTTCACTTGATGGCGGGAAGACGTTTAACTCAAAACCGCTGGAGGTAGCACACACTGTGCACGCTTTCGGTAATCAAATACTAGCAGGCCGGTGAAAAATCTGGCCTACGGCCGATTTTTCTGACCGGGCCGTCTTCCGTACGCCTTCAGCGTGCAGAATATTTCAAAATTTTCGAATTATTTAGGATTTTATTTATATCGAACTCGAACGATCTTGAGG
>JBKCUU010000093.1:0-12753 GCA_046318155.1 Bdellovibrio sp.
AATTCGGTCAACAGCAGTTTGGCCCTCAACAGTTTGGTCCTGGCCCTTCACTTCCCGGCCAAGGTCAATTCCGTCAACAGCAATTTGGCCAGCAACAGGTTCAGCAGCAACCCGCAAACTGCACGACTTATGCAACCAACCAAGCAAAGTCTTTGATGATCAACGAATTGCAATTCACGACGGGCCCTCAGTTGCGAAACGCTTTGCTTGAAGCCAACATTGATGGCGACAGCATGTCTTTACAACAGATGTACATGTCGACCTTTCACAATCCCTTGATGAACGTGTGGAATCAAAATTCACAAAACGGAATCAACTGGTCGCAAGCTCAATTGACACCTGGCTTGCAAAATCCTGGACTTCAAACGCCTGGTTTGCAAAACCACGGCGGCCCCGTCCTGCCCGGCACCTATGATGCTCGCAACAACGGGAGCCGCGGAACGCCTGGAATCCCCCAAGCTTTTGGTCAACCCAACCAATACGGAGCCCCTGGCGGCGTCGGTCAACCCAACAATTACCGACCAAACCCACAGACCTTCCCACAAAACAACGGCTTCGCGGCCCCCACCAACAACGGTTTGCGTAGTCGCTTCTAATTAAAAAAAGTCCTCCACGGACCCAAGGAAGGGCCCGGAAAACCAAAAAAGGCACCCCCAAAAAAGGGTGCCTTTTTTCTTTACAAAATCCCATGGTGCCCGCGGTTCGCGGCTCACTCTTGAGTTTAGGCTTAGGAGTTTTCCTTCTGATAGAGACACGGCCCTCCAGGCCTCGCCGCCCCTGAATACCGCATCCTGCGGGGGCGGAGGTCCCCATCAGAAGGAAAACTCCTAAGCCTAAACTCAAGAGTGATGCAAATCCGACTTCGAACGAAAAGCAGTTCCGGGATTTTAGAAATTCAAAAATGATGGGCTTCCGGATCGACTCCGTTAAACTCCGACGTCTTTGAATGCGAGACGCTGATGATCCCGGTTTCCTCTCCTGAACTTCTCTTGAGTAAAATGGGACCTCCGCCCCCGCAGGATGCGGTATTCAGGGGCGACGAGGCCTGGAAGGCCGAGTCCCATTTTACTCAAGAGAAGTTCAGGAGAGGAAACCCGGATCCAGCGTCCCTCCGAAGGGTCCGGGATTCTCAAAGAAGAGACGAAAAAAATCCCGGGGTCTTGCGACCCCGGGCCCTGCTGACCGCCTCTTGGTGTGTCTAGCTGCAGATCAAGATGCGATTAAAATGAGATGGCGGCTTTGCTTTGAAATCCGTAAGTAAATCCTGCGTCCCGTCCCACAGAACCTTCTTTGAAGGCCGATCCGGGAGAGAACAAACCAATTTCGTTGACCCATTGAACGCGCTCATAGGGGCGATAAACAAGAGCTGTGTCCCACTCAAATCCCAAATCTTTGCTGGTATCGCTGTTGAGCACACGTGAAGGGTTTGTTTGAACTTGAGCGTAGGTGAGGGTGTTGCGCCAGTCGAGTTTATCACCAAAGCTGATCGTGAACCGAGGCGAGAAATAAACTGTGTTGCTGATCGCTTCTTCATCCAGAGCTTCTTCATTGGCGTAAGTCGGGCACGGAACAGTTGTGCAGCTTGCGTCACGATTGCGCTGAACACGCGAAGTCAGAACGTCATAGCCACCCATCGGGTGATTGAACATCATGAAGGCCACATCATAATTGCGATCCATTTGATAACCTTCGAAGTTATCGGTCGTCGGATTATCGCCGCTGACCAGGCCCGTTTTCACGAGCCATTTCCAATCTGTTTTTGGAAAATCAAGTTCGAGCGCGATGCCGTAACCATTGATTTTAATTTCTTGGCCGCCAGCGGTTTTGATACCCGTTGAACCGCTATCAAAACCTGCTTCCATACGAAATTTAAACGAGTCCCAACCACGCATCAGTGTAATATTGGTGTGATTGGTCGACCAACCACTAGCTGCGAGTACTGAGGTGTAGGCGGGGTTCACGCCAGAATCAAAAACGTTGTAAGCATCATTCGAAGATTGCGAGGAGGTGCGTGTTCGGTAGAACAAACCAAAGACCGACTCGGTCTCGGCGTTGTTGTATTGGATATCAAACATAGTGTCGGTGACTTCTCGGCCTTGCGCTGGCGAGTAGTCGTAGGGCTTACCGATCATGGGCATGATCGAAAGATTTCCGATTAAAAATTTGTAACCGACAAGGTCCTGAATATCGCCCCAGTGATCAAAGGCACCTTTGCCGGCGTTGTAACTCATGCCCAAACCAAACTGAAGCGGCGCGCGGCCGACCAAAATCGACCCGTACTCTTGATTGAAGGTGGCGTACAACTCACGCACTTGCAGGTTTGAGGAGCCTTGATTCTGCGAAGTGACGTTCGATGAGGTACCGTTCATGTTCGTCGCTGTTCCGGCATTGGCGCCCGAACCAAACTGCTGACCCACTTGGGAGTTGGGGTAGTTGGCGTTGCCTAGAACTTCAAAGTTCGCGACGACATGAACACCGTCGGCGGCGATAATCTTGGGCGAGAGGTTCAAATGGCTGAGCAAGTAAGACTTACGACCGCCGCCCGCACTTAAATTTGTTTTGTCGATTTCGGTGTATTCAAACCGGTACGTTCCGGACCAATCAACGGCCATTGCCATCGCGGTTTGAGTCAAAAACAAGGACATTCCAAGAAGAGAAAGCTGCTTTTTCATAGGCCTCATTCAAGCATGCGGATTCTGAAAAAGACAACTCTAAAAATTTATGTTTCAACAATTCCGAGAATGTCGCTCTCTCGCACCACGATGAGGTCTTGGCCAGCCCACGTAATTTTCGAACCCGCATGGGCAGCGAACAGAACTTCGTCGCCGACTTGCAGCTCGATCGGATGGATTTTTCCTTTTTTATCGAGATGTCCACGTCCCACGGCAAGAACTTTTGCCTTGAGATTGCCCGAAAGCTCAGCAGAGTCCGGAATATGAAGACCGCCCGCTGTCATTTTAGGTGCTTCGATGGGCACCAGAACGACGCGATCATCAAGGGGCGAAATCGATTTGCCCGTGATCATTTTTAGAGTCGGTGTTTTGCTAACTTTTGCAGCCGCTTTGGCTGGAGTCTTCGCGGCTTTGTTGATTGCTTTTTTCGCCGCGGGCTTCGCCGTCGGTTTCGCAGCTGACTTTTTGGGCGTCGCTTTCGTTTTTACTTTGGCTTTTATTTTGGCTTTTACTGTCGCTTTTACTTTGTTGCTTTTCTGTGCAACTTTTTTTGCAACTTTTTTGGGTGCAGTCTTCTTAGCCTTGGCCACGTCGATTTCTCTCTTCTTCGTAATATTTACGATACATGATGTCCCATTCGGGGCTACCTTCAAGGACGTTTCGCTTTAACGAGGCTACCTTTTCGCGCGCTTTAAGGTCGATGTCAGCATCTTCTTTGACAAATTCGGCAATCGCTTTTTTAGTTACCCGAAGCGCCATGTCTTCGTCGGTGAAATCAACCAGATCATCGTTATAAACAGCATCGTTAATAAGCAAAGCCAGATGCCCCTGACGGTCTTCAGAAATGATCATAAAATGATTTTTCTTTCTTTGGCGAGCTTCTGTTTCAGAAGTGGGTACATTTTGTAGCGCTCGAATTGCCCGCCGTGGCTGCGCTCAAGCTCTTCGAGCATCTTCTGGACGTCTTTTTCGAGAAGGGCTTCTTTATCGTAGTCTTCGCGCACAGCGGCGATCGCCCGCGCGAGCACCCGTTTCTCGTCATCTTTAAATTCGACCAGATTGTGGGCCTTCCAGGCCTCGAGAACCTTTTCAGATAATTTTTGGATTTGCAAAGGAGTCAGTCTCATAATTGATGTGCCTCCGTCCCTTCTTTTGACTATTGAAGTGACCCCTTCTAATGTCAAGGGCGATGAAAATGAATCTCAAGAAATGGTTGATCGCGGCGGCGACCCTCCTCGCACTGATGTGCATCGTCCTGATCACTTGGGTTTGGAATCTGAATGATGAAGTTCAAGACAAATTGCAGAACCGACGATTTCTTCCTCCCACTGAATTTTACACCTCACCACTGGCGATTGGCGCACAAGACCGCTGGACGCGCGACGAGCTTCGCCATGAACTTGTCAGACGTCAGTACCGCGAAAATCCGCCAGACCGCCCGCTGTCTGCTGGTCAATTTTGGAGTCTCGAAGGCGCCGCGTGCACAGCTTCGATTGGACATCTCGAGAATGTCAGCGAACCTCAATGTCTGATTTTAAGTCCACAAGAAACGCCCGATCCCGAGTTTGCGCAGCCCGAGATGAAACTCCAAGCCGTAATCTGGAGCGCTGCAGATCCAGCGATTGTGGCCGCCGCAGCGAGAGCCAATCCACTTCGGCCCGCGGCGCAGGTTTGGCTTGAGCCCGAAGTCTTTGCGCAATACTTAGGCTCAACCCCTGTTTTGCAAAATTGGACAAACTTAGGCGACACGCCGTCTTCATGTTTAAATGCCGTGCTGGCCATCGAGGATTCTCAGTTTCTTGAGCATGGCGGCGTCAGCTTTTTGGGAATCGGGCGTGCCGCAGCTAAAAATATTTTGCAAGGACGTTTCGCTCAAGGCGGATCAACCATTACCCAGCAAATGGTCAAAAACTTTTTTCTGACTTCGGAGCGAACTCTCAAGCGAAAAGTCACCGAGATCATGATGTCAATGCTGTTGGAAGCTCATGCAAACAAAGACGAAATTTTTGAAACGTATTTGAATATCATCTACATGGGCCAGTCGGGTCCGTTTGAAGTTCGCGGCTTTGGTGCGGCGGCTCGCCATTACTTTAATCAAGATCTTTCTCAATTGGGACTTTCAGAATGCAGTTTGCTGGCAGCCATTTTAAACTCGCCCGGAAACTTTGACCCCTCACGTAAGCCCGAGGCTGCGCAGAGGCGGCGGGCTCGTGTACTGGAGCGCATGGCCGAGCTTTCGATGATCTCGCCTGAAGATGCAGCGAGCGCGCAAGCGGCCCCGCTACCCAAGATTCAGCGGCAAACGTTGTGGGAAACGGCGCCTTATTATATTCAGGCAGCGCTGTTTACACTCACCCAAGCAGGCTTATCGTCAGAGGGGCTGCAGATCTTTACGGGTCTTAAATCAAGTCACCAAGAGGTGGCGCAAAAGTCGGTTCAAGGCCAGATCGAGAAACTCGAAAAAGACCATCCCAAGATTAAAGAGATCGCCGCGAAGGGCATTCCACTAGAAGGCCTTTTGCTTTCGATGGATTTGAGAAACAACTGGATCACGGCGGCTGTCGGCGGGCGTTCTTTTCGCAAAACTCAGTACAACCGGATCTTAGATGGACACCGCCAAATTGGCAGCTTGATGAAGCCCTTTGTTTTTTACTCTGCCCTCGAGAATGATCCGTCGCTGAATGCGCTCACGACTATAAAAGATGCGAAGTTTTCGTACAAATACGAAGGCCAGACTTGGTCGCCCGTTAACTACGGAAGAAAATATGAGGGCGAAGTTCCCATGTACTACGCACTCAAAAAAAGTTTGAACGCCGCCACGGCACAAGCTGGAATCACGGCGGGACTGCCGCGACTTAAAGATGTGGCTGAACGGGCTGGCAGCACCAGCACGCTGAAGCCCCTTCCTTCGCTAACGCTTGGCGCTTTCGAATTGTATCCCACCGAAGTTTTGCGCATGTACTCGACGCTTGCGCACTTGGGACAAAAATCGGAGCCCATTTGGGTCAGGTCTGCGCGGTACCCGCAAGGCAATACGGTTTATACGCCCTCGATTGAATCGTCTGAAGTTTTAGATCCCGTCGTGACCGCTCAGGTCGTAGGGATGATGAAACAAACAACGCAGTCTGGAACTGCCGCCGCCGTTAAGGCCAGTGGCTTTGATCTTCCCACCGCTGGAAAAACCGGAACAACGTCAGATTCTCGTGATACTTGGTTTGCGGGATTTACGCCTCAGCGCTTAACTTTGGCGTGGATTGGATACGATCAAAACGCCTCTCACAATTTGACGGGCGGCTCGGGGACAGTGCCCATCTGGATTGAGTTTATGAAAAAGGCGACTGAACACGACTCCAAGAAAGACTTCGCCTGGCCCAGTGGCGTTCGTTCCCTCCATGTTCAACCGGCCCTCGAGACGTCAGAAATCGAACTCATTTTAAAAAATTGAATGTGAAAAATGAATCCGTTCGGCTTACCGCTGTGGATGGAGTGAAAAATTCAAAATTCAGAGTTTACTCAAATCAAGCTCAAGACCCTCAAAAGCGAACCGCCAGCGAACCTGGGGCAGCGACACTCGGTTGGTTTCGGCCGTCTTCATGCGCCAGTCGTAATACTCTTTCGTTTGGCGCTTGAGCTCATAAACATCTTGAGTTGTTGCTCCTGGATCGTGATGCGCAAAAACCAAGTGGCGGATGTTCTCGCGGAATGCGATATCCAAACCAATTTGCGAGGCCGAGTGGCCCCAGTTTGCTTTTTCGGCAAGCTCTGGGAACGTATACTGGGCATCAAAATACATCATATCAACGCCTTGGTAGAGCGGCAGATCGGGCCCCAAAGCTTCGCGCGTTGAGCGTGTGCCCTCGGTGTCCACGCAGTGCGCGTAAACACGTCCACCCGACTCGACTCGCAGACCCCAGCAAGGATCTGGATGATCAAGCTGATAGGAAGTGATGTTCATATCATCAAGCTTGGCTGTTTGACGTGGCTCAAGCCTATGAAACTTGATTTCAGAAGCGAGCGATTCAAAAGCGACTGGGAAATAAGGTCTTTTAAAGACACCGCGAACCATTTCTTCAAGCTCTGGCTGGACCGCATAAACATTCACTTTGTTTCCAGCAATAAAGAGAGGAGCAAAAAACGGCAAGCCCAAGACATGATCCCAATGAAAATGAGTCAGAAAAATATGGATGTTGGCTTTGCCCTTGGCCGCGGGTCCCTTCATCATCGAATCACCGATATTGCGAATGCCGCTTCCGCCATCGATGATCAACTGAGACGCAGCCGACTTCACTTGCACGCTCGTCGTGGCCGTGCCGAATCCGCCAATTTGCGGAGTCGACATCGTGGCCAGGTATTCTTTAACCTGTTCGGCGCGCGAATAACCTGCTTTAAAAAAGCCCTGGAGAAGACCCTCGAAATCTTTAGCCCACTGCTCCGGCGAAGGAGAGCTCGGTAAAGATCCTCGGACTCCCCAGTACTTGAGAATCAAGGACATACTCCACTTAGAATGTCCGACCTGATCACGACATGCAATTGCTTTGATCTGAACCCCTTTGTCGGTCGAGAAGCAAGACCATCGTCGTGCCCTAATCCCAATGAACGATCGAACTTAAAAACAAACTCCAGTCGACAGGAATTTAAACCGATCAGCTAGAAGGAGGAAACACCGTGAGCTATCGCGTTTTGATTGCCGATGATTTTGAAGATATGCGCGAACTTCTCGAATTTGTTTTCGCGGGTGAAATGGGTTTTAGTACCGTCGTGGTCAATTCGGGCTCTGCCGCGATCGAGGCCTTGAAGCGTGACTCCTCCTTTGACCTCATTTTTACAGACCTCAATATGCCCAATGGTTCAGGCTTAGATTTGTTTAAAGCCTACCAGCAGATGAATTTGAAATGCCCTTTTATGGTCCTTTCGAGTGATCGACCTGAACAACACCCTTCCCTGCGGGGCCCCAATGTCGATTGGATCAGCAAGCCCTTTGAGGTTTCGGAGATCATTAAACGCGTTAGCAATCTCACGAGTGTTCGGGAACTTCCAACAGATTCTTATGTACCCGTTTCGCTCAATCTCTTAAAACGCATCGAGCAGATTGAGATTCCACTCTTCGTTCGCATCAACAGTGAGAAGTACGTCCGACTCACGAGCGGGGCGACCTACTTTAACGCTGAAGAATTCGAAAAGTACCAAAGTCGTGGATTGCTTTATCTTTACATCGAAGCCGGTATGGCTGATGAATTCATCGCAGACTACCGAAAAAAAGTTTTGTCTCTAGATGCATGGAAAGAAGTTTGTCCGGGCGACCACGAACTGGTTTCGATTAATACCGACCTTCTCAAAAATCTGACGGCTCAATTGGGTTGGGACGACAGCGTGGTCGAACTGGCCAAAGACTCGATTCAGAAAGCCCTTCACTTAGCAAAAAATCATCCAAGCTTAAATTCCGTTTTTCAGCAGTTTCACAAAATTGAGCGGTACGGTTTTGCAGATCACTGCACGATGACGCTTTTGGTGGCCTGCGGCCTGCTCAAGAACATGAACTACAACGATGACGTCACCATAGCCAAAATGACTTTCGCTTCAGTGCTTCATGACATGAGCATCACAGATCAAGTTTATGATCAAAAGCCCAAGCTCATTAAAAAGATCTTGGGTGGTGAAAAGAACAGCCGAGAAACTGAATTGGTTTTTGTGCACACGGTGCGTGCTTCTGAAACATGTGCGAAGTGGGATTTTTGTCCACCGGAAGTCGATCAGATTATTCTGTATCACCACGAGAGACCGGATGGGCGCGGGTTTCCGTTTGGCAGAACCGCTGCCGACTTGAGCTTTCTCTGTTCAGTTTATATCTTAGCCGAGGATATTGCGGACTTCTTTATGGGCTCATTTGGCAAAACTAATTTGCAGGTATTCTTGGACTCTCGCCGTGACCTTTACGTGAACGGTCACTTCAAGGGGCTCTTCCGCAGCTTCGAGAGCGCTGCTCAACATCGAATCAAGTCAGACGCCGCCTAAACGGCGTTCGACACTTGTCGCCGCCTAAACGGCGTCGTAATCAACGACCAGGCGGGTGCAATTTTTTTTGATTCGAGATTGGCACGTCTGAATGAGTTTTTGACCTGAGCTTGGATCAACTGTATCTCCGCCAACCACGTCTTCAACTTCACCACTGACGACAACCGCCGTGCACGACGAGCAGATCCCCTCCAGACAGGAGTAAGGCGCCGGAATTGAGTTTCTCAGTGCACAATCCAGAATCGTTTCATTTTCGCCAGTCTGCACAACACGTGTCGTTCCGCCGGCTCGAAATTCGATCTCGGATTTCATTGGCCTGTTTTCTTATCAAAAAAACAATGTGAGGTCATCTTGGCTCCCTTTTGCGTGAAAGCTCATTGACTGTTTTTTAATCAGTCCTACAGTATTTTCAGATTAAGCCGTTCAAAACGGCTCTTCTTCTATATCCAACCATCAGAACCCGACCTGGAAACTAACTATATGTCATTTAACGCACGAGGTGCAAAACGCACCAGGCTTTTTTCTTGCAGTTGTCAGGGGGTTGGTAGCTTGGAGCCATGATGACACTTATGAACGAAGCGAGACAAATCGAAGACCTGCACCTGATCCGTCGCCCCAGTGGCGACGTGGTGGCTTTTCATGCTCGCAACATGCAGGTGGCTCGTCTTTCACATGAATCTTGGATGGCGCTAGATCATGCCGAAACCAAAAGTGAGGCGCTACAAGCTTTGCTGGATTGGAATTTGAGCGAGAGCCCCGACGTTTTACGCGAAAAGCGCGAAACAGGTGTGCGGGCACTCACGATCAACGTGACGCAAGTGTGCAACTTGCATTGCAAGTACTGCGCAGCTGGCGGCGATGGTTCGTTCGGCGATCCCGTTAAAAAAATCATCGTGGCCGATACGCTTCCGGCCTTACAATCATTCATCGCCAAGGTACCCAAAGGTGAGTCCTTCCGCCTGACATTTTTAGGCGGCGAACCTTTGCTGTACCCTGAAGGCATCCAGCTCCTGGCCGAAGAGGCGCAGCGTTTAGGCGCTGAACACGGAATTCAAGTTGATTTTACCGTTGTGACCAATGGCACTTTGTTTTCTGAGAAAAACATCGAGCTGCTCAAGCGTTTTAAAATGGACATAACCGTGAGTATCGATGGCCCGGTCTTGGTGAATGACGTTCGTCGCCCCACCAAAGGGGGCCGAGGTGTGACCGAGATGGTTGTCGAAGGCTTGGGGCGTTTGCTGCCGCAGAAATTGCATCTCGGAACAGTCATGCTTTCGGGCGTTTTTGGAAAGGGCAACTTGGATTTGATGACGGCCTACCAGTTTTACCGGCAGTTTGATGTCGACTGGTTTGATTTTACCTACGACCACCACGAATCCAGCCCTGAGATTAACCGCGAATTTATGCGCGAAATAGGCAAAGTCGCGGCTCACGCCTATGAAACCGAAGGTGAAGTGGGGCTCCGCCGCATTCACACTTTTGACCGTCTGATTGTCGCGCTCGACAATCAACAACAGATCGAAAATTACTGCGGCGCTGGAAAATCATTCTTGATGATGGATGCTCGGCAAAACCTCTACACCTGCCCCTGGGTTGTGAATGAGCCCAAAGAAGTCGTCGGACATGTTGGAAATATCTGGGAGGACAAGCTCAAAGCTTATGAAGCTCCCCTGATCGAGAAAAACGGCTGCCAGGACTGCTGGTCGCGGTTTCTGTGCGGCGGCGGATGCATGTACATTCACCGTCAAGCCACGGGCGATAAGCACCGCGTGGATCAAAATTACTGTGATCGAACCCGGTTCTTGATTGAACAAACACTTCTGTACTATGAAAATATGAGGGCGTATGAAAAAGGTGAAGGCAATGGATCAAGCAATGACTGACGTGACACCAAAAAACACAGAAAAAACGACAGAAAACAAGACCAAAAAAGCTCACGTCACCCTGGTTAAGCCCATGAAAATCATGGGCCGAGATCCTGGAGTTGGATGCCGCCCTACCGGCGTGCAATGAACGAAGAGAGTAAAAAGACCCCATGGGCGACCCTGCTCATGAGGGCCGCCTTCGCACTGGCATTTAGTTTTGTACTGGTTCAGCTCAAACTGGATTTCTTGGAGTCTTATCTTTTTGACCTTCGATTTCGCCTGAGACCCGTCTCGACAGTCTCCGAAAATGTTGAAATCATTCTCGTCGACCAGAAAACGGTTGAGCACTTTAAACGCATTCCTGGATTTGAAGATCATATCGCCGTCCTGAAAACTCTATTGGCGCAAAATCCAAAAGCAGTTGTCTACGTCACCCCCCTGATTAAATCGGGCGAATCAGAAGAAGAAGAGGGCCGCGCACTCGCAGCCCCCCAGGGCACACCCGAAAAAGCCCGCGAACTCAGTGAGCTCCTGGCCAGTTCGGGCCGCGTTTACCAAATGACCGATCGACTGTTTTTAAAAGGCGAAAGCGGACAAAACAAACTCCCGGCTCCGTTTGAAAAAGTCCCACTTCTCGCGGGTCCTAAAACGGCGGATCTGAACCTGTTTGCCAAAGATGGCGTCACCCGCCGGGTGCTGATTGATTACCAAGGCGAGCCGCTCGGGCATGCGCAGCTGGCGGCTGAGTTTAACCCCGAAATCAAGGATCTCAAAAACCTCAAGGGTCAGTTCGAGGTTTACGAGACCAATCAACTCTTTATCGATTTTCAGCGGGGTGGCTCGTTTCAGACGACCAAGTTTGAGGACTTCATTCGCCAGTCGATCGATCCCAAGCGTTTTGAAGGCAAACTGATTTTGATCGGTGATGACCTTGGCAAATCGCTCAAAAGTTATGTTCGTACGCCATACTCACGCGATCCCTCGGCGATGACCCTCGTCGAAATGCAAGCCAACATGTTCGACACGTTCATTCGTAACTCAGCCCCAAGGCAGGCGCCTGCTTGGATGGATTTGCTCCTCACTGGATTGATTTCAGTTTTTACCGTGCATGTTGTTCTGACCTTAAGGCCTTTAAGAGGGATGGGCCTCCTCTTGATCGCCGGCGGCTTACTCACGCTGGTGGGGTATATCAGCTTTTGGCCCTTTAAGATTATGCTCCCTATGGCGCACCCCTATTTGGCGATTTTCCTGTGTTACTACTTTTTTATTCCCTACCGCTTGATCGTCGAGAATCGCCGCAGCTGGGAGTATCAACAAAAAAACCGCCTGCTGAGCCAAGTGGAAGAACTCAAAACAAATTTTATCTCGATGATGAGCCACGACTTAAGAACGCCGATCGCGCGCATTCAAGGCATGACCGAAGTGATCTTGAAAGACACGGTCACACTCAGTAGCGGCCAACGTGAAGCCTTGGACCATATCCGATCCAGTAACGAAGATCTCCTTCGCTTTATCAATTCGATTCTGAACTACGCGCGGATCGAGAGCCAAGGTGTGGAGCTGCATTGTCAGGATCGAGACATCAACGCCATCTTGGAAGAAGTCGTCAAAAAGCACGAGTTCTTGGCGAAGGTAAAGCACATCCAACTGATGACCGAATGCGAGCCGCTGTTTCCGATTCAGGTCGATCCTGATTTGATCCGCCAGGTGTTTTCAAACTTGGTCGAAAACGCGATCAAGTACAGTCCCGAAAATTCGAAGGTACTGATCACGTCTGAAGAGGTGACTGGAGGCTTCGTGCGCGTGCAAGTTTCGGATCAAGGCGATGGCATCCCGGCCGAAGATCTGCCACATATTTTCATGAAATTTTTTCGTAGCCGGGCGGCCAAATCGTCACCCATCAAGGGCTCCGGCCTCGGACTTTACCTAGCCCAATATTTTATCCAGCTGCATAAGGGCTCGATATCAGTGGAGTCTTCGCTAGGACAGGGCTCCACTTTCGCGGTGGATCTGCCGCTCCGTCAGACTTAATCCGTCAGATTTGAGCCCTCAGCTTTCTCCCGACAACCTTAACCGGCTTGAGAATTCATGAAAGATATGAGAGACATGACGCGGGGTATTACTGTTTTACGTCTGCCTGGGTGGAGGTTCCATGATTCGTATTCTTGTTGCTGATGACGATCAAGGTCTGCGGCTGTCGGTCA
>JBKCUU010000094.1:0-34073 GCA_046318155.1 Bdellovibrio sp.
CCCCTGGCGCCCGAAAGCCCGCCCCGCCGCCAGCAGCGTCCCGTGACACCTCCTCGCGTTGTCCCGCAGCCGCCAGCCTCAACCGGCGGTCAGTGTTACCAAGGAGTTTGTGTCGGGCAGTCGGTTTACATTGCATCCGGCTCAGCAGGTCTTGCTCAAGTTGTTCGCATTGATCGCGGAGGAACTTTTCAGCTTCGCTTTTTGGACACCGGTGCCGTCAGTGGTGCTTGGTCTCGTCATGATCTTGCCGTGACCACGGGTTGCGCGGGATCTTTTTGTGTCGGCAACTCGGCGTACCGTGTTGCTTCGGACTCAAGACTTGTGCAGATTGTCGGCCTCGCTCTTGATGGGAGTTACGTCGTCAGGTTTTTAGACACAGGAGCGGTGTCTGGAGGATGGACAACCGAGCTCGCGGCCACTCGCGGATGCTTTCAAGGGGTTTGCGTGGGTCAATCCGTGTACCGGGTTTCTGCAGATTCAAGACTGACTCAAGTTGTTGGGATTCAAGATGATGGTACTTTCGTTCTTAGATTTCTGGACAATGGTGGGCTTGGCGGTGGATGGAGCCGTTATGACGTTGCGGTCACGGTCGGTTGTGGAAGAATTTATTGCGTGGGCCAGACGGCTTACGCCAACGGCCGTCTGGTTCGAGTCGTCGGAATCATGAAGGACGGCAATTACGTTCTGAGATTTTTGGATTCTGGTGGTCTCGGTGGTGGTTGGTCCGATTCGGATCTTTCGCGCGGCCGTGGTTACTAAGAATAGACCTTGAATTTAAGAGTCAAAAGTGTCGATGAAAGACAAATAAAAAAGGGAGCCGAGTGGCTCCCTTTTTCTTTTTTTTTCGACGAAGAAAAAAATTATTTACCAGCTAAGTGGCGGTCAATAATTGTTTTGAATTCCGAAAAGGGGTAAGCGCCGCGAAGTGAAACACCGTTGATCAAGAAACCGGGTGTTCCACTGAAATTGAATTGTTTTGCTTCTTCCATGTCTTCGTTGATGCGGTCCATAAGTTTAGGATCAGCCAGATCTTTCTCGAGTTTTTTCATATCAGCGCCAGCTTTCTTAGCCGCTTCTTTCATGAAAGCTTCGCCTTTTGTGCGGAGTTCAGACTGACCTTCAAAGATCGCGTCGTGATATTTATAAGCTTTATCTGCACCTTGGCGCGCAACCGCTTCAAAGTATTTTGCAGCAGGCAAGGCTTTGGGGTGAAAATCCAAGGGCAAGTGCTTAAAGACGATGCGAACATCGTTCGGGTAAGCTTTCAAAACTTCTTTGATTGTTTGGTAACCGCGTGTGCAGTAAGGGCACTCGAAATCAGAATACTCGACGATGGTGATTTTAGCGTCTTTAGGTCCAAGAATCGCGCGGTTCTCATCGATTTTAGCTTTGAGAGGATTTGCGAACTCTTCGTCACGTTTTTTGCTTTCGTCTTGTTGCGCTTTTTCGGCGCCCTTGGCTTGAGCATCACGGGCCGCCTTGTTGACGACCTCGATAAATTTTTCGGGATCTTTTTCAATCGCGACAAACACGATACTCGGATCTTTTTCGATGGCTTCTTTCAATTGTTTTGCGCTCGGTGCACAGGCAGTCAAGACGAATGCAAGACCTGCGAGCATCATCATCATATTTTTCAAGGGGCCCTCCGGTTGGCTTTACATTTTAAATGCGCCCCTTTGGGGCAACTACTCGTGAGTTGCTTCCCTTTTGGGCCACGGTTGTTGTTAACTCAAGATTGCAAGCCCTCAAATTATTCAACTCTTTCAAGGTCTTGCCAAGTTGATTTCGATAATTTTAAGATCGCTCCTTTGGGGCGATAGAAAATGCGCCCCTTTGGGGCGACGGGCAAATTTCGCTGCCTTGTTCCGAAAAAGGTCTAGGGTCTAGCGGCGGCCGCTCCCCGGCTATGATACTCTTTCGGGCATGAATTCATTTTTGCGAAAGCTTTCGATTGTTTTGCGCCCCTCAGGGGCGGGGATTGTTTTGCGCCCCTCAGGGGCGGGGATGACCTTGGTTGCCCTCTTTTTTTTAACTGGAAGTTTGGCGCAGGCGGGACTGCTCTTTCAATACAACCGTTTGGCTCTTAAGGATTTGGATCAAATGAACGCGCTCGTTCAAGACAAGATCAATGAATCACGAAAGACCAAAGGCGATCAGGTTGTTCCCTTAAAGGAAGCGCTGCAGGCGGTCTACTCCCGTCCCAATGAAGATTTTATGATCGAAAAAGTGGTGAGCCCTTTGCGCAATGAGTTGGATGAACATGACGCTTATGAGAACTCCATGCGCGCGCTGGTTAAAGAAGCGAACGGCGCCCTAGGAAATCCAAAGGCCTTTGGGGCCGTGCCACAAGTGACCTATGCCATTTTTTTAGAAAATGTCGTCGCTGAGTTCAAGCCCAAAGCGAGCGACAACTTTGAACGCTCGATCCTTGAGGACATTCGCAAAGCGAAAATCACAATTACGAAGATGGCCGAGAACGAGCGACGACTGCGCATGATGAAAGGCATACCATCGCCATCTGATCTTGCCGATCAAGCCTTAAAGGCCCAAGAAGAAGCTGATAAAAAGAAAAAAGAAGAGGCCGAGAAGGCTGAAAAAACAAAAAAAGACAGCTGAAGATTCGCCGTCTTTATCGAATTTTTAACTCACATGAAAAACTCAGGCCAGTAAACAGGGGCCCAGAGCCCCGGTTGTTACTTTTGCGCGATCGCCGTTTGGTTTTTCGCGAGCAGGGTGCCGGTCTTCGTCAAGTTGGTGTACAATTCCTGATACTTTTTCATCACTTTGCCCGAGTACTCTTTGGGAGTCTTTGAGTTCGCAATCAGGCGGCGAACTTTGCGGGCCCCCATGTTGTAAGCGGAAACATATTGATTGGCTTGACCCTTAAAGCCGGCGCGCAGGTGAGAGATGTAGGCGATCCCTAATTTGAGATTTACGTAAGGCTGATTCAGCGTGTGTGCACCGTGAAAAGGCAGGCCAATACGTTTTGCGACGCAGGCCGCGGTCTCGGGTCGAAGTTGCATCAAACCGATTTCGCCAACGGGTCCGCGAGCGTTCGGGCGAAAGCTCGACTCTTGGGCGATGACGGCCATAATGAACACGGGATCGAGTCCATATTTACGAGATTCTTGAATCACCAAGTTTGCCAAGGGTGCGGCTTGCCACTTTTCGGCTTTTGGCAGCCGGCGCTTGAACTCTGCAAAGATTCCGTAATGCAAGTTGGTCTCGTCGACATTTTGCGCTTTGCTGCCCTTGAAGGAGTGGCCCAGCAGTTCAGCGGCATGTTCATTGCGCGAGTCTTGATCAACAGTTTGGACAAACAGTCCAAGACGGTTGAGGGGCAGGTCAAAATTTTGAAACAGCAACACTGCCAATCCGGTCCAAACAATCACAGACATTTTCAGAGATTTCGTTTTCATTTTAAGCCCCTTCCGTTTTCACGTCGATACAGGTCTCTAATCCAAGGACTGGGCCAAGGTCCTTAAGTGCATGAAAAGACAGGGAATCTCGATTTGAGACAGCTTCAGTTCGAGGTCAAGTCAAAGCTCGAGGGGGGGGTGTCAGCTAGGACTAGCCACATGCCTAGAAGTTAGTGACTCAGGGGGGGAACGTCTCATTCTGGCTCAAGTTTTTAGGCGCACCACCGAAGAGATCATCAGGGAGGAACATGATGTTCATTCAGGGTGATTTGCAGGCTGTGTTTGATGCTTTGTATACGATGGGAATCATCGATCCTGTTTTGAAAATGGATTGGAAAACGATCCACGCTCAAATGAATCAGGAGCCCCAAAAATTAAAACAAGCTTTGACGGCAATCAATCAGTGCCGAGGTGATCGGCAAGCTTTGATCCAGGCGTTTCAAAGGCTTGAGATGACAACCGTGAACTATGTGGCTTTGGAGGTTGCACGTGAACTCGCAGAATCAAATGAAAATCAGGTCCTTCACTAAAATGAAAAAGACCAAAGTTCTTCTTTTTGTCATGGCCTCGTTTCTTCATGTTTCAGTGAAAGCATGGGACGTCGATATGTCGCGCCGAAAAACGGATTTGCAAAAGTTCCGCGGACCCGCGAGCTTGGAGGCCGATAAAAAAGACAAGGCCTGGCTGGATGGTTTGTTTCAAACCATGGAACCCGCACAAGAAATCGTTATATTAAACACTGAAAAAGGTTTCGTGCCCGAAACTTTAAAACTCAAGCGTGGCAAGACCTATAAAATTCACGTCGTGAACGTGAATGACCAAGCAAAAAACACAAGCTTCGTATTGGATGCTTTCTCTGAGCATCACGGGACCTTTTTCGGTCAACAAAAGTCATTCGAGATCAGTCCCAAGACGGACGGCATCTTTTCATTTATTTGTCCTGAAACCGCCAAGCAAGGCCGCTTGATCGTGTATCCTGAAGACTCAGGCCGCAAACCCGCATCGGAGTAAGTGAATTGCTATGGCAGACGAGAGTGTATCCAGTCAGGCGGTCAGAAATTTCTTGGGTCCCATTAAGGACCTTTGGGATGATCCGTCGGTCAGTGAGATCCTCATCAATGGCCCGAGCGACATCTTTATCGAGCGCGGTGGCAAACTGCACAAAACAGAAAAAAAGTTTCCGGATGAAGATGCACTTCGTGCAGCCGTGAACAATATCGCGCAAAGCGTGGGTCGCCGAATCACGGCTGAAGAGCCTAGACTTGATGCTCGTTTACCAGACGGGTCGCGGGTTGCTGTTGTGATCCCGCCCTGTGCACGCAACGGCACGACGGTTTCGATTCGTAAATTTACGCAAACTAAAATTTCGTTCAAAGACTATATCGCAATGGGATCCATCTCATCGGACGGGGCTCAATTTTTAGATATTTGTATGTTTCTTGGAAAAAACATTTTGGTTAGCGGTGGTACCGGATCTGGTAAGACGACTTTGCTTTCGCTTTTGTGCTCGCGCATTCCCAAGGGTCAACGCGTGATTGTGATCGAGGATTCAAGCGAGCTCAAAATCAACTATGAACACGTCGTGTTTTTTGAAACCAAGCAATCCGATGCTCTCGGTAAGGGCGAGGTTTCGATTCGTGATTTGCTCAAGAGCTCACTGCGTTTGCGTCCTGATCGCATCATCGTGGGTGAGGTTCGTTCATCCGAAGCCCTGGAGCTCATCAATGCGATGAACACCGGTCACAAGGGTTGCATGGGAACCGTCCACGCCAACTCGCCTGAGGATGCGATTGTTCGTCTTGAGGCCTTGGCCGCAGGTGGTGATGGAAATCTTTCGGAGCGCGCGTTGCAGTACCAAGTGTCAGCGGCGATTGATATCATCGTGCAGATTTCGCGCTATTCGGACGGGTCGCGTCGGATCGGTGCGATCTCCGAAGTCATCGGGCAAAACAAGGACGGCACCTACGACCTCCGCCCCCTTTTCCAAATGTCGCGTCTCGTTAAGAAGCCCGATGGCAAACTTGACGGCATCATCGAGCCCTCTGGTGACCTTCCTAGCTTCATGGAAGAAATTCTCGATAACAATTTACCCTTCCCTGCGAGCAAATTCCAAAAACCCGGAGCGGCGTAACGGGGCCAGAGGCCCCTCTCTTTATTTGCGCACCTTTGGGGCGGCAGTTTAAAACTCATAATCAGTTTGGACGCAACTAGGTCGTGCCTCAAAGTGGTGCTTAAAGACTCGGCAGCCCAATTCCAAGCCTTGGATTTGTCTCGCAAAAAGTGAAGTGATCAGATATCCATTTGGGGTGCTTTTAAGCTGTAAAATGTCCAACACAGTTTTGCTGTATCTCGAACAACGCGGTGAAGACGTTTCGTCTTTGCTTGATGTCACCTCCATGCCCGAAGAATTTTTGAAAGATCCGTCGCACTGGATGAAGGCGTCGCAGATGGAAGCCTTTCTTGAACAAGTCGTTCGGCAAAATTGGCAAACACAAGAAGAAAATCTTTTGCAGCGAATGGCGCACGCGTCTCCGGAGCTTCGAAGTTGGGGAGTCCTCGACAGCGTTGTGCGAATGATGCCCAGGCCGCAAGAAATTTTGGCGAAGCCTTCGCGCTTCTTGTCCAATTTTGTTTCGCCCGAGCCTCCCGTTGAAAAACTCATCCGTGAAGAGACCGGTCTGTCTTTTGAGATTCCGATTTCTTCCGAACAGTTTCCGCTGACGACCCAGTTTTTGAAATGGTCGTTCGAGACTTTGCCCGTGTTTGTTGGCCGCGAACATGCGGTTTGTACGTGGGAGGGTCTTCGTCTTTCAATTCGATGGGAGTCCAATCAAAAGTCAATGTTTGATCCCAACGACCCAGGACCACACTCGATCAGTCCCGAGCTTTTGCGCCAGATCGTGGCTTCACTTGAAGAGCACCAGCACGAGCTCTTGCAAAAAAATTCAGAGCTTCAAGCGCGCAACGATCAATTGATCAAAGCGCAACAAGAGCTCGAAGAGCAGGTTCGCCAAAGTTTGGTTGTCGATGCACTTGTTCCAAGCCCGACGAAAAAAATGGATTTTCTCGAAGCCAGCTCGATCGAAGTTTTGCGCCAAAACTTTTCACGCCTGACCGACTACTGGGTCAGGTCGCAACAACTGATCACGCTCTTGGTCGGCCAAGACCGCCTCAACCCCTCCGTCAAAGAAGCCATGCGCCGAGTGGATTGGGAACGCGTGAAATCTCAATTCAACAAGGCCACCGAAGAATCCTTTACCATCCTAGAAAAATCAAAAGAGCTCAGCAAGCTGGTGAGCCCGATAAATGAAAGTTGCCCCGAAGGGGCGCAAAATGACAATCGCCCCGAAGGGGCGAAGGAGCAGCCCGATGTCTGATATCATTCATCTTCATGCACGCGAAATTTTGGACAGTCGTGGGAACCCCACCATCGAAGTTGAAGTGACCACTTCAGCTGGTGGCCGCGGCCGTGCGGCTGTTCCCTCGGGTGCTTCAACAGGCGCGCACGAGGCGAGTGAGCTTCGCGACAACGACAAAGGCCGCTATCTTGGTAAAGGTGTTCGTCAAGCGATTGAGAACGTCAAAGAAACGATAGCGCCCGAAATTTTGGGCCTGGATGTCTTTGATCAAATAGAGATCGACCGCACCATGCGCGAACTTGATGGGACAAAAAACAAAGCAAAACTAGGCGCGAACGCAATTCTGGGTGTGTCACTGGCTTGCGCCCGCGCTGCCGCTCAAGAGCTTGGTCAGCCGCTTTACCGCTATGTGGGTGGCTCTCAGGCCTGCCGCTTGCCGGTGCCTTTGATGAATGTCTTGAACGGCGGCGCTCATGCCAACAACGGACTTGATGTGCAAGAATTTATGTTGGTGCCTAAGGGACAAAAAACTTTTGCCGAAGCACTGCGTTCGGGTGCTGAGATCTTTCACCAACTTAAAAAAATCTTGGCGGGTCAAAAGATGTCGACCGCTGTTGGTGATGAGGGCGGCTTTGCTCCTGTTCTAAAATCCAACCGCGAAGCGCTCGAGCTTTTGCTGAAAGCCATCGAGGCCGCGGGCTACCGTGCAGGCGAAGACATGGGTGTGGCACTTGATGTGGCCGCGACTGAGCTTTATGAGGGTGGCAAGTACCGTTGGGAGGGAAAGCAAATTTCTCCGGATGAACTCTTGGGCGTTTACACGCAGTGGTCAAAAGACTTCCCGCTTGTTTCAATCGAAGATGGCTTTTCTGAAGATGATTGGTCGTCGTGGGTTTCGGCCACAACAGCGTTGGGTTCAAAAATCCAAATCGTGGGTGATGACTTGTTCGTCACCAATCCTGAACGTCTGTACCAGGGCATTCAAAAAGGCGCGGCCAATGCTTTGCTCGTGAAGGTCAATCAGATCGGAACCTTGACCGAGACCGCTGATGCGGTTCGAATGGCGCAAAGCAACCGCTATCAAACCGTCATGTCACACCGAAGCGGTGAGACTGAAGATACCACCATCGCGGACCTTGCGGTCGCGTTGAATTGCCACCAAATCAAAACCGGCAGCCTGTGCCGAAGTGAGCGCACCGCCAAGTACAACCAACTTTTGCGCATCGAAGAGGAGCTCGCCGGGTCGGCTCGCTTCAATTAGCTTGCGCCCCTTCGGGGCGACTTCGCGGGCGGAGCCCGCTTTAATTAGAGGCGCCCCTTTGGGGCGACGAGGGTCCGCTCGCTTCAGTTAGTCTGCGCCCCTCTGGGCTTTGCTAAGGTCTAGGTGGCGCGAGGTCACAACTTTGAATCTCCGCGAGACTCAACTCTGGACTGCCATTGGCGTCTTGTTCTGGCATTCTAGCTTGAGCGGGTAGGGTGCCATGGGTTTGCACGTTCTGTTAAAACAACCTCTTAAGGTCTTTGCGTTTTGCTTCGTGTTTGCGTTCGGCTCGGTGCTTTTGAATGGCGCACTCACAAACCTCTATGGCTTGCAGCGGGACCGTGAGGCCCTGACAAACCAGATGGTCAAAATCGAAGCGGACATCAAGCACTTGGATGGCAAACTCAAGCGTGCCAAAGATCCCGCCTTTATTGAGCGCCAAGCCTTAGATAGTCTGGATATGGCGTCGGACCATGACCTTGTTTTTGTCTTTTCGGAGTAGGGGCTCCGGGCGCGCCCATGTCTTAGGCTCGTCTAGGCCAAATCTTTACCTTATTTCAAGTCCTTGAAAGCATTTGTGAATTCACCTAAATTGACGCAGTTCAGACTCGAGTTCAAACTCTAGACTTGATTTAATTCCCTCATCATTTCAAACTCCTAGCCTATGGAATTGAGTTCAAGTTCTATTCGCCAGTTGCGTTGTCAGATGGGTTGGAGCCGCTCGGATTTGGCCCACCATTTGGGTGTTCAAAGCCAAGAGATTTGGATGTGGGAAGAGGGCAAGGCCTCTCCCTGCACCAAATCCCAGCGATCGCTCGAAGCTCTTTTTCATCAAGGTGAATTCGCAGCCCTCGAACTGGCCGAATCGTCGCAAATCGATGCCCTGATGCAAGAGGGTGATCAAAGTTCGATCAACCGCGATCAGCTGCAAAAGCTGGGGCGAGTCAAGGACCCCATCCTTTAACGTCCCTGCGAAATCTGGTAAGCCGAACGCATGAGACGTATCTATCTGGTCGACGTGAGTTCGCTGATCTTTCGTGCCTTTTATGCAGTCCGACCTTTGACCTCACCCAGTGGTTTGCCAGTCAACGCCATCTACGGTTTCATGTCGATGATTCTGAAACTCATGAAAGAAGAAAAGCCGGCTGCCATGGTTTTTTGCTACGACCGCAAAGAGCCGTCGTTTCGTAAAGACGTGTATGACGACTACAAGGCCAACCGCTCGGCGATGCCCGAGGACCTGGTTCCGCAAATGCCTTATTTTCGCCGGCTCGGCGAAATCATGGGGATCCCGGGACTGGATGTTGCCTCGTATGAAGCGGATGACATTATCGGGACGCTCACCAAATGGGGACGCCGCCATGATTACGAAGTGCTGATCGTTTCGGGTGATAAAGACTTTGCTCAGCTCGTGGAGCCCCATGTTTGGCTTTACGACACGATGAAAAATACCCGCATGGGGACCGATCAAGTCATCGAAAAATGGGGTATTCGTCCAGACCAGATGGTTGATTATCTCGCCCTTGTCGGCGATGCCTCCGATAACATCCCGGGCGTCAAGGGACTTGGACCAAAAGGCGCACAAAAGTTACTCGAGCAATTTGGCACTTTAGATGGAATTTATAAAAACATCGATGAAGTCAAGGGCTCGACCCACGACAAGTTAGTGACCAGCAAAGACAACGCGTTTTTATCACGCCAGCTCGTCACGATCGTGACCGACGTGCCCGTTCCGGTCGATCCCCACCAATATGATTTGCAAGCGGTGGATCAAGAGCAGATGAAAGCGCTTTTGAGCGAACTCAACTTTAAGGGCTTTGACCGTTCGCTGGCCGAGCTTCCCAACTGGGGCGGCGCCGTGACGGCCGCGGCGGGAGAACGGCCCACACTCGAAAGTCAGCGCAAGCCCAAACCCACTGCACCCGCGCCGCCCGCTTCGATGCCATTGATGGCCAGCGAGTCTGCCGGAGATCACTTAGCCATTGAAGTGTCTGAGCTCTCACAGCACTTTCAAAAAAAATCGGTGGCCTACACGTTCAAACACGAAATGGGTTTTGTTTTTTCAAAAGGCCCGGGCGATCCGGTCTTTTTAGTTCCCACTGATACGGCAGCCCTGACAAAAGTACTCAACCATTTAGACCTCGATTTTAAAGGTTTTGATCTCAAAACTTTTTGGCATTTTTTTGATCTCGAAAATCCGCGAGCAGCATGGGACGGAATGCTCGCCGCCTATGTGACCCAGGCAGGTGACGTCTCAAGCTGGGAGCTTGTCTTTGCCCGTTTTTGCGGGGAGCCGCCAAAAACTTTGCCGACACCTACTGAAAAAATGCTCGAGCTCTTTCGTCTTGAAGCAAAATCCAACGAAGATCTTGCCAGCAATCGCAAGGTGTACCAAGAGCAAGATCTCCCATTGACCGCCATCCTTTACAAAATGGAGCAACGTGGGATCGCACTCGACAGCAAAATATTGGCCGGCCAAAGCCAAGAGCTCACCAAAGAAATTTCGCGGCTCGAAAAAGAGATTCATGCGGCGGCCCATGAAGAGTTCAACATCGGAAGCCCCAAGCAACTCGCGGTCATTCTTTTTGATAAATTAAAGCTGACTCCGGGGCGCAAAACCAAGACGGGCTATTCGACGGATGCCGAAGTTCTTGATGGACTAAAGACGGAGCACGCCATTATTCCGTTAATCCTGACCTACCGAGAGCTCACCAAACTCAAATCCACCTATGTCGATGCTTTGCCTTTGATGGTTAAAGCGGATGGCCGCATTCACACGACATTTAATCAGGCCATGACGACGACAGGGCGGCTCTCGAGCATTGACCCCAACTTGCAGAACATTCCGATTCGCACTGAGCGCGGAGCGAGGGTCCGCAAAGCTTTTATCGCGGGTCCCGGCTTGTCGCTTCTTTCTGTCGATTACTCTCAAGTGGAACTTCGAATTTTGGCGCACTACTCAGATGATCCCAATTTGATCAAAGCCTTCAAAGATGATCTTGATATTCATGCGGCGACGGCCAGCGAAGTTTTTGGTGTCGCTCTTAAAGAGGTGACATCCGATCAAAGGCGCGCGGCCAAGGCCGTCAACTTCGGCATCGCCTACGGACAGGGGGCGTTTGGCTTGGCGGGAGCTCTCGGGATCCCCATGAGTGAGGCCAAAGGCATCATCGATCGATACTTTGCCAAATTTCCGGGTGTTGGAACTTACATCACGCACACGATTGAGTCCGCCAAGGAAAAAGGATTTGTCGAAACCCTCACAGGCCGTAAGCGCTACATGCCCGAGCTTCAATCGGGCAATGGTGCCATGCGAAAGTTCGGCGAGCGCGCCGCCATCAATGCACCCATTCAAGGCACGGCCGCCGATTTAGTGAAGCTCGCCATGGTGGAGCTGGATCAAAAGTTTAAATCGAAGATGCTCTTACAGGTGCATGATGAATTGATTTTTGAGGCCCCCAAAGAGGTGCTTGAGTCGGAAGCGCCGGCCATTGTTAGCGTCATGGAAAATATCATGAGATTCAAAGTGCCCATCAAGGCGAATTGGGCGATCGGCAGCAATTGGGACGAAGCCCACTAAAGCGCGGCTGCTGCCGCAAAGGGCCCGTCAGCTGCGTTCTCGGACCAGGCTCTTCCTGCGGCGCCCAGGAGAGCGCCTCGGTCGTGCCTGGTCCTGCGGCCTTGCAGCTGGGCCCTTTGCGACCGCAGCCGTTTTTTTCAAGACTTGCTTTTTTGGCTCAACGACTTCGTCGTTTGCGCAAGGCTGGGTTTGGGGCTTCTGTTGTATTCAACGCGGCGTTTTCTGAACGTTCAGAAAATGCCGCGTTCATTCTCTGATTTGTTTTGTTCGTTTTGCTGAAGCTGAAATTAAGTTGGAAGCTTAATCTTAACCTGGAAGCTGGAATCTGAATCTGGAATGTGGAATCTGGAATGTGGAATCTGAATCTAAATCTGGAATCTGGAATCCAAATCTCAATCGAGAAGCAAAGTCAGGTCCTTTGATGTCGGCGCTCGGTCATTTTTTGAGCATGAATTTTAATTGGTTTTTGTTTTGGTTTTTTGCTTTTTGGTCGAGTGATCAAAAGCTTCGATTTCGCGGTCTTCGATGGTTTGGCGGCGGTGGCTGTGACCGACGTTGAGGCGTAAGTCGGCCAGTTCTTGGCAGATGTCGCTATTTGATTTGGCGTCAGCGCACGCGGTGTAGACCTGGGTCATGAGTTGTTCCCACTCACGTTTGGATTGGGCCATCTCGGTAAAATTAAGGCTCGCCATTTTCAGAGATGAATTTTCGTTGAGCTTGTTCAGCTTAAGTTTTTTGAGTTTTTCGGGGAGTGCTTTTAAGTACTCCTCACGGGTGTCTTGGTAGGTGCTCTTGATTTCGAAAAACGTCATCATGTAAAACGGCGGACTTCGAATGTCGATCTTGGTTTCCCGATCGTGCACGGATTGAATCAGTTCGTTCATCTGAGCCGTGGCCGACCACGATAAAGCGAGAATAAAAAAGAAAAGACCTGGGTTGAGTTGTTTCATCTATTGTCTTCCTGCTCGGCGAGACGCCACTATTCGGGCCGCTCTCTGATGACCCGCCTGATAACGTTTTTTTAAGGTTCCAGTGTCCATTTGCCAAGCCTCATCGATTTCGACCATTTTAGCATCTGCTTCAGAGCTGCCTGCACGATGTACTGTAAATTGATGGGCGCAAGACTTTTTGTCGATAAATTCATTAAAGGGATTTGCCGGACCTTGGGCGACCGTCCCCGTAAAGAAGTCAAAGCGATTCTCGCCTTTGATGGCGGCCCCTTTGTCACCAACGATGAGGCAGCCCGTATGTCTGACGCTACGAGTGGCGGTCACTTTCATCTTTTTACCCTTGAGGCCAGGGATGCAAATCACGTCGCCAATCGAATATTTTGACGGATCTGCAGCGACCGAAAAGAAAGGGGTGAGGCACATCCCCCCAGAACCGGCCACAGATCCGATCGAACCTTCGCACCTCGATCCGTTGGCGGCCACGTTCGGTTGAGGACGGCTGTTGTCATAAGTGACTTTCGTATCGCCATTTGCGCCGATGAGGCCCGTGCCATTCATGCGGACTGCTGCGCCAAAACTGCGAGTAACACCCTGGCGAGGAACGTTGTAGATCGATGAGGCTAAGGTGACCTCTTCGTTATCACGAGATCTTTTTTTTCCGGGTTTTTTGGGTGCCTTGGCGTCTTTGCACCAAATTCCATCGGCAGGAATCCCCCAGCGATTGCCGCCACTCGCACGCCGAGCAGAGCCCGTCTCGCAAATTGAGACGATCAAGGCAAGGGTCAAGGCGGGCAGCACCGTGAATTGACTAAAATGTGTTCGCTTCCCTGCCATGTCGACACCCCCCGGCGCACTCCCGTTGTCTTGAACCGAATGTCATGAAGAAGTGCAACCGGGGTGCCGTAAATGGGCCTGTCTCAGCTTGAAACACATTTTTTCAAAGGCGCTGGGACTGACTCACTCCACGTCCCAGCCCACGACGCGCCCACCTTCAAAGTAGACTATTTTTTTTTCGAGCTTATAGCCGTCGGGCGTTGAAACATATTTGTTGTACTTCCAGCGCTCGTTGCGAAATTGCGGATTTCCCGAGACTTCGATGTTGTCGGGTTCGCCCCAAGACTTGCGTACCCAGTTCTGAGTCATTCCAAGGCCGATATCTTGTGCCTCGATAAGTTCCTTATAGGTTTCTCCCGCCTGGAGAGTACGAGAATTGATGTTCTCGTCTTTGAGCCATTTTTGCCGAGCCTCATATCCAGGCATCGACAAAAAATAAATCCGTTCGTCTTCATCTTTTAGATACGGAAGCACCCGAGAGTATTGCTCGAGTTCCTTTTTTGTGCTGATCGAGTTCTCAAGCTGCTTGAGGCGCGTTTTTTTTTCAATCGATCGCGAGTCCTCGCGTGAAGAAATTGTTTGACTGCGTTTAAGCTGGTGAGGGCTCAAGCGATTTGAATAGCCGCTCTCGGGGTGACGCTCAAGCAGACCGCAGGCGCACAGAGCCGAGCAGAAGACAAAGACCATGACTTCAAACGGCACAAATTTTTTTTTCTTTAATTGGATCTTCATAACCTTAGATTCTACGGGGAGGCCAGCCCAATCCAAAACAAACTAAATTTGTTGCGAACCAAAGTCGGGGCCCGTAACATCAAAAGGGTCGTGACATCAGAAAACGAAACAAAAGAATCAGCAGGACCAGAGTCCAGCGACCAATTAGCGAAGCCCAGCATCCAGGTGCAGGCCGAACACTATTTGGATCAGCTCACCGGGAACGGTGGCGACGTTACTCCAGAAAACATCGACGCCTTTCTCGAGCTGCAAGATCCCGAATTTTCTCAAAAATTAACTGACATCAAAAAGGATTCGGAGCTCTGGGCGGCCAATTCTGAAGTCGATCTTGATTCGATTGAGCTTCACGACGAAATTGCTCTTTGGAGAGACGCCAAGGGACTCAAGCGCAGTTGTTACGTCGTCTTGCCCTTTTTGCCGCGGATCTCATTGGCGATTAAGAAGCTTAAGTTCAGGCTCTTTGCGTTTTCTCATGCAACAACGATCCGCGCGAAGCACTTCTTCTACTACCTTGCGACGACGGGCCGAAAAAAAGCTCAGGCTAAAATAATCGATGGCTTCAAGGCCATGGGAGCATTCGTCAGTGCGTTGTTTTCTGACGTCGGTCGTCTCAGTCTCAGGTTGAAATTGGCGTTGTTGGGATTGATCCTTTTACTAGGTGCCTCGGGCGGCGTTTTTTTTCTGACTTGGAAAGGGAAGCTCATCCCCAAGGAGCGGGCGCTGTTTATGACGGACTTGAGCATACAAGCCGACGAAATCCACGAGGTGGTTGCATCGGGTGGGTTTGAAAACTTTTACGACAATGTTCGCTCGACACCCAATCTTTTGCTGATCGAGAAAGTGGTCGTTAATTTAAAGCGCAACAAGAATTCGGGAACCAACCCGATGCTAGCTGCCGAATTTTTTGTCGAAGGACTGAATCCCGAAGTCGTGATCGAAGTGAAAGACCGCGAGGCTTTTTTTCGTGACTTGATACAAAGAACGGCCGAGGACTTCTCGTTTGATCAGCTTTCGACCGTTGATGGAAAACAGCTTTTAGTTCAGGCGCTGTTTAAAGAGATGAATCGCAGTCTCACAACGGGAGAACTGCGATTCATCCGAGTTAAAACGTTCATTTTAAAACCTTGAGCTCCGATTTCTAGGCGTGAGATTCAGCCATTGCCGCTGATATAAAAAGGCGTGGATCAATCTGATAGAGCCGCAACCGGTCATGCAGCGTACTCTTGGGCATGCCTAGATCCGAAGCCGTTCGTCGTTGGTTGCCTTTGTTGGCGGCCAGGCGTTTGATGATCATCTGTTTTTCGATCTCCTTGATGACGGGCAATTGACCTTCGACCGTCACGGGTGCCGGCTGCCCGTAGACTGCCGACTGCTTCAGTGAGTACGCATCGATAATTCGCTCAACGTGAGCCTCATCAATTTGTTGCTTGGGAAAAAACGCCGACGCTCGCGCCACTGTGTTTTTGAGTTCGCGAATGTTGCCAGGCCACGTGTGTTTTTTAAGGCGATTGATCGCGGCCAATGAAAAGCGAACTTTGTATTGCTTGGCAAAGCAGTACAGCAACTCTTCAAAGTCTTCCATGCGGTCATTTAAGGCGGGAGGAGTCACCGAAATGACGCTCAAGCGAAAGTATAAGTCTTGGCGAAACTCTCCGCCCATGATTTTGTCTGATAAGTTCTGGTGAGTGGCGGCCAGAATTCGAACGTCAGTCGTGACCGTGCGGTCGCTTCCCACAGGACGGATCTCGTTGTTTTCGAGCGCGCGCAAGATTTTGGCTTGAAGGCCGTAAGGTAAATCACCGATTTCATCTAAAAACAAAGTCCCACCACGTGCGGCCTCGAAAGCGCCTTTGCGGTCATTGATAGCGCCGGTGAAGCTACCTTTGACGTGACCAAAGAGTTCACTCTCAACCAAAGTTTCTGTCAGCGCACTGCAATTCACCCGGATAAAGGGGCCACGAGCACGGTTGGAGTTGGTGTGCAGGGCTTCGGCTAGAACTTCTTTGCCTGTTCCCGAGGGGCCTAAAAGCAAAACTGGAAATTCGCTGGCGGCGACATGCGACAAAAGACCCAATTGTGCGCTCCAGTTTTCATTTTTAGAATGAAGGCCGATGTCTTTATTTTCGGGAATTTTTGTGGCGAACGAAAACTCTTCATCGCCGATTTGAATCAGATCGCCATCCTGAAGAACAGCTTCAAGCACCCGGGCACCGTTCACAAAAGTGCCTGTTTGCGAACGGAGATCTCGGATCACATACTGAGTGTCCCGGGCTTCGATGCGCGCGTGGCGCTCCGAAATCTCTCCCGAGACCAGTTGTAAAGTACAGCTGAGTTCGGATCCGATGGTGGTCAGATCCTGCAACTGCAGGGTGCTTTGATTTTTGCCCAAAAGGTAAGCGACTTGTTTCGACATGATATCCTCCATGGCAGGGGATCATTACAATGTCCGTTCCGCTGCCGGATGGGTCCGAGATCCGCTCAAATCGATTTTAAGATGTGTTGGGCAGTGGGGTGGCCCGTTCTTGTCCGTGATTTTGGACGCGAGCGTCCGTGATTTTGGACGCGAGAGGCTTTGTGAGAAGATCAGTTGGCCATGATCAAGCACGGCTTGTCCTGGGTTCTGGATTTGGAGTAATGTCGTCGGTTATGGCACTCGAAATTGAATATCTCAAAAGCGCTGTTTTTGCGCAGGACTTTCCCAAGGCCAATCGACCCGAAATTGCACTCGCCGGACGTTCGAACGCCGGTAAAAGTTCTTTTTTGAATGCGATCTCAAAACGCCCGGTGGCGAAAGTGAGTCAAGAGCCTGGTAAAACTCGGTTGCTCAATTTTTTTGATGTCGGCAAATCGTACCGCATTGTCGATATGCCTGGTTATGGCTTCGCCAAACGAGCCCCCGCCGAAAAAGAATCTTGGGGGAAGATGATCGAAGATTACCTCGTTCACCGCGACACGTTGGCCGGCCTCATTCTAGTGATGGATATCAAGCGTGAGTGGACCGCGGATGAAGAGCTGCTCGCCGATTTGATGTGGAGCCGCACGCTGCCTTTTTGCATCGTCTTGACCAAAGCGGATCAGCTCAAGCGCAACGAAATCGAAACCCGAATTCACAAGCTCCAAACGCAAGCGGGCCAAGATGCCATCTTTGCCGTTTCGAACGTAAAAAAAACGGGGACCGATGAAGTTGAAGATTATCTTTATAAAGAGTGGATCAAAAATTTTAAAAGGCCTGTGTCGTGATGACGAACATGACTTCCGTCATTGGCGTGATCCCAGCGAGATATGCTTCAATCCGCTTTCCGGGAAAGCCTCTGGCCCTTTTGAATGGTAAACCGATGATCGAATGGGTCGTGAAAAATGCGGCCAAATCAAAAACACTCTCGCAAGTCGTGGTCGCCACCGATGACGACCGCATTGTGAAAGCCGTCAATGCAGCGGGATTTCGGGCCGTGATGACGGACTCCGAGCTGCCTTCGGGCAGTGATCGCATTGAAGCCGCTCTCTTAATTTTAGAAAAAGAGGCTGCGCTTGGTGGGGGTGCGATCATCGTTAATATTCAAGGTGATGAGCCCTTGATTCAGGCCCGCATGATTGATGCTTTGGTCGCGCCGCTTGTTGCCGACCCGGAGCTCGAGATGTCGACGCTGGCGCACGAAATTTCTGATGAAGACCTGCAGAACATGAATGCCGTTAAAGTCGTTTGTAATGATTTTGGTGATGCCCTTTATTTTAGTCGTTTTCCGATTCCCTACTCGCGTGAAAAAAAACCCGCGGGAGCCTGCCTTAAGCATGTGGGTCTTTATGCCTATCAGCGCCATTTCTTGAAAAAATTCTGCGCCACACCACCGCACGTGCTCGAACGCGCCGAGTCCCTCGAGCAGCTTCGCGCTTTGGCGATGGGAGCCCGAATTCGGGTGGTCAGAACCGAAGACCGCTCTTGGGGAGTTGACACCCCTGGAGATCTTGCCAAGATTGAAGAATTACTGGGAGCAAAGCCATGAAACGCAAAGTCAAGAGCACGAAATCAGCAGCATCACGTCCGGTTCTTTCAACCAAGAAGTCCACGGCAAAAAGTTTTCAGACCCGGTACATTTTTGTGACGGGCGGCGTGGTTTCTTCGATTGGCAAAGGACTCACGGCGGCCAGTCTAGCGGCTCTTCTTGAAGCACGCGGGCTTAAAGTTACGCTGATGAAGTGTGATCCTTATATCAATGTTGATCCTGGTACAATGTCTCCCTTTCAGCACGGCGAAGTATATGTGACGGAAGATGGCGCAGAAACCGATTTGGATTTGGGTCACTATGAGCGTTTCACGAGCTTGAAGTTGTCGCGTTCTAATTCGGTTTCGACCGGACAAATCTACGATGCCGTGATCTCTAAAGAGCGCCGTGGGGATTACCTGGGTGGCACGGTTCAAGTGATTCCGCATATCACAGATGAAATCAAAAACCGCATCCACGAAGCCGCGCAAGGTGCAGAAGTGGCCATCATCGAAATCGGCGGAACCGTGGGCGACATCGAGAGCCTGCCTTTTCTTGAAGCCATTCGCCAAATGCGTGTGGACGTCGGTCATGAGAACTCGGCTCTCATTCACGTGACTTATGTTCCTTACATTGCGACGGCGGGTGAACTGAAATCCAAGCCGACTCAGCACTCAGTTAAAGAACTTCGCGAAATTGGTTTGCAGCCCGACTTTTTGGTTTGCCGCACAGAGAAGCCAATCGATGCCGCTTTTAAAACCAAAACAGGTTTGTTTTGCTCGGTGAAGCCTGAGCACGTGATCGCAGCGCAAGACGCATCGACGATTTACGAAGTACCTTTGAACTTGGCGCGCGAGAAGCTGGATGAACTCGTCGCGGAACGTTTGCATTTGGGTCATAAAAAACCCGATATCAAAGGTTGGGAAGACATCGTTCGAGTTTTGAAGAAGCCCTCAAAATCAGTTCGCATTGCCGTTGTTGGGAAGTACGTTGACCTCAAAGAATCTTACAAATCTTTGCACGAGGCCCTGGTTCACGGTGGGATCTCAAATTTTGCAGCGATCGAAATCGTCTATGTTGATTCTGAAAAAATAAATGAAAAGAACGTGAGTGCGGCCTTGTCGCAAGTCCACGGGATTTTAGTTCCTGGTGGTTTTGGTCCACGAGGAGTCGAAGGCAAATTGTCGGCGATCAAGTATGCGCGTGAAAAATCAATTCCCTTCTTTGGAATTTGCTATGGCATGCAATTGGCCGCGATTGAGTTTGCGCGTCACGTTTGCGGCATCAAAGATGCCACCTCGCGCGAGTGGACGACCGAAGGCCAGCGAACCAAGGGCAATTTTGTAATCGACATCATGAGTGAGCAGCGCGACATCACTCTTAAGGGCGGAACGATGCGCCTCGGGGCGTATTCGTGTGCACTCAGTCCTGATTCAAAAGCGGCGGGTGTTTATAAGCAGGCTGTGATTTCAGAACGCCACCGTCACCGCTTTGAATTTAATAATAAGTTTAAGGCCCTCTTTGAAAAACGCGGCATGAACTGCGTCGGCATTAACAAAGATCGCGATCTAGTCGAGATCGTTGAACTCGTCGATCATCCTTGGTTTATCGGCGTGCAGTTTCACCCCGAGTTTAAATCGCGCCCCCTTGATCCTCACCCGTTGTTTGTGCATTTTGTAAAAGCAAGTTTAAAGCAAAAAGAACTGCAAGAGCCGAAAATCAAATCACCCAGTAAAGGGATGGTCCGCTCACCAATGAAAAGCTCGGGAGCGCAAGCGTGATGCATGACCCGATTAGTTTAGCAAAAACGGTTTTTGAAACCGAGGCCCAGGCCATTTTGTCTTTGCGCGAGCGCTTGAACGAATCTTTTGTCCGAGCCGTCGGTCTCATCGTCAATTGCCAAGGCAAAGTGATTTTGACGGGGATTGGAAAATCGGGACAGATCGCTCGTAAAGTGGCGAGTACGTTTTCTTCAACGGGAACCCCCGCTATTTATTTGCATCCGTCTGAGTCTTCGCACGGCGATCTGGGCGTTGTTCGCCCTGAAGACGTCGTGATCGCCATGAGCTATGGTGGAAACAGCGTCGAGCTGGGCAGCATCTTAAGTTTCTTGGCTCGCAAAGGAAACCCCTTGATTGCGATCACGGGTAATTTGCAAAGTGATCTTGCGCTCAAGGCGCAGGCGGTTTTGGACGTCAAAGTGAACAAAGAGGCCTGTCCCTTAGGTCTTGCTCCAACGGCAAGTAGCACGGCGACTCTGGCAATGGGTGATGCTCTTGCCATGGCTGTTCTTGATCAAAAAGGTTTTAGCTCGGATGATTTTGCGCAAAATCATCCTGGCGGCGGTTTGGGCTTTAAGCTCGCACGCGTTCGGGATTTGATGCATACGGGGTCTTCTCTTCCTGTTTTGACCGAATCAACTCCCGTGAAACAAGTCGTGACGGTCATGAGCCGCGGCGATGTTCGCGGTGCTGCCGGCATTGTCGATGATCGCGGTGATCTTTTGGGTATTATCACTGATGGTGACATTCGCCGCCGATTGGACGCAGCTCTGGACCCTCTAGCTGGTGCTGCCGGTGCTTTGATGACCAAAAATCCGCGAACGATTGATGCGTCTGAGATTGCAGAGCGCGCCTTGTTTATGATGGAGCAATTTCGAATTCAAGTTTTGTTTGTTCTTGATAAAGCAGCGACCAACCCGAGACAACCCGTGGGTGTCATTCACATCCAGGATCTTCTGCAGGCCAAGGTTCGCTAGGCGCACAGAGTCCTCTGAAAAAAAGCTCGACAGATTGCCAGCGGTGATCCCTCGTTTTTAGATTCGTCCTTCTGCACACAATTAAGAAACATAATCGTTGTGCCGTGATGACGGGGGCTTGCTTCTTCTGCGACTTCTGTCTGGTTTCAGGTGTTTAGAAGAACCAAACATTAGCCAGCTGCCCGTGAACAGAAGAAAAATAGAGAACATGGCTCTTACCTTAAGTTCCGAGCTTTTGGCTCGGCTAAAAAAAATCCAGTGCTTGCTTCTGGACGTCGATGGCGTCTTGACGGATTGCCGCGTGTTCTTGGATTCAAATGGCGAGTGGAAACGAATGTTTAGTATTCGCGATGGTTACGGAATCGTCTTGATGAAAGAGTCAGGTTATCGACTGGGTGTCATGACCGGTTCAAAAGCCAAAGATATTCAAGAACGCGCACGAGTCTTAGGGCTTCACTATTTTCACGAAGGTTCGACCAATAAGCTTCCAGCCTTTGAGAGCATTCTCAAAGAGTCGGGACTGCGCCCAGAGCAAATTGCTTATATGGGCGACGATGATTTCGATATTCCAGTCTTGCGCGAGGTCGGCTTTGCCGCAACGGTGCCGGATGCCATGGAAAAAGTCCTCGAAAGTGTTCATTACGTTTCGGCTCGTCCAGGTGGCAACGGGGCGGTCCGCGAAATTTGCGAATTGATTTTGAAATACGGTGCCTTTTCGAAAGGTCATTCATGATGAAAAAACTCGTTCTCGTTATGGGTTTGCTTCTGTTAACAGGAGCCCAGCAATCCTTAGCGGCCGACTCGGTGGATATTCCCGAAGAGGAGTTGGCGCGCGAGTCGGTTCTTCCTCGGTTTGATCGTCCCGATAACGTCAAGAACCGAAACGTCGTGACAGAGAAGAAAGTCGAATTCGGTGCTTACGTCGGTTCGAACTTTACCGAGCCCATCTACAACCAAATGAAGTTTGGATTTAACCTTGGATATCATTGGAGTGAAGACGCCTCGATCATGGTGAACTTTGCCAAATGGATGGACGGCCGTAATTCACAGTACGTTCCTGGTATCGAGCAAAAAGGAAATCTCGATTTCTCCAGGGCTCCGAATTTGGAATACTCGATGTGGGGAAACTACGAGCTTAAAACCTATTACGGAAAGATTTCACTGACGAAGCAAGGTGTGATGAATTTGTCGGTTTACCCGATTATGGGCGTTGGTGTGACAAAATACACGCACAAGATGTACCCGGGAGTTAACGGTGGAATCGGCCAAAAGTTTTACTTTGGCAAGTCATTGGCTCTTCGGATTGATTTTAAGCTTCAGTACCAACAAGGACCCAGCCCCTTCTTGAAAGGGGGACTTGCTAAAAGCCAAGCCGCGCCGGATGCAGGCGACTTCGAGGATAAGTTCCGTCTCGACAACGTGATGGACATTGGATTGAGTTACTTGTTCTAAGAAAGGAACGAGTTTTATGCAGCGACATTTGACAACTTTGTTCTCGAAATTTTGCATGGCCTTCGTTTTGGTGAGCTTCACGAGTTTGGCTTGGGCTCAAGACCAGGCGCCAGTTGATGAGAGCGTGACAGACCTTGATCAGATCGAAGCCGAAATCGAACGGGGAGCGCCTTCAGAAAAAGCGAAGGAAGCCAATCAGGCAGAGCCTCCTCCAGCAACCTCGGACCCCAAAACATTGTCTGATCTGGGCAAACTCGCACCATTTTCGGAAGTCACGGTTTTGCAAAAACGCTTTCAACCCAAAACGGAACGGTTCCAAGCAGCTTTTGGTTTGGGTGGAATAACGAATGACCCTTGGTTCAACGGACTGGGTGGATCACTCCGCCTTGGGTATCACTTTTCAGAAACCTTAGGGGTTGAAGGCACATATACGTTTCTTTCAAATTCCGAGCGTGACTCGGCTAAAGACCTTTTTGCGAACAATGCGGTCAGCACGAGCTCGATTGTCGCAACGAAAGGATATCTGGGCGCGGATGTGATTTGGTCACCCATCTACGGAAAGATGAGTCTCTTTAACAAGCGCATCATTCCTTTCGACATGTACTTTACCGGTGGCTTAGGGCAGTCCGAAGTCGACGGCGCGACGTCCAAAAGCTTGATGACGATCCATATGGGGACCGGACAAGTTTTTGCGCTGACCAAGTCTTGGGGTTTTCGCTGGGACTTTTCTTGGAACACGTTTGCGGCCAAGCAGGTTGATACTGCCGGCAAACAGTCGACGACTCAGTTCAACAATTTGATTCTGACCCTTGGGGCCAGTTTCTTCTTTCCGGAGGTTAAATACCGATGAGGAACCCCAGTCGATATCTACTCTTGGTCTTGATCGCTCTCTCTGTGACCAGTGCTCAATCGCAGAACGTCAAAAAAAAGACACCCGCGGCGAAACCCGCAGCGCTGCGGGTACTCAAAGTTCAAAAACCGGCGACTCAAAGTCGTCCGGCAACTCCCATGCTGCAGGCTATTCAGCGAACGCAAAAGACGCAGTCACCGACATCGTATTTGCAGCAGCAGCTTAACGCCGCACTCGCACAGGTGCGGGCAGGCCAGTATCAGCAGGCGGCGCCGACGCTTTACACGCTTTCAAGACGCAATGAACTACAAAATGAACGCATGCAGATAAAGTACATTTTGGGTGTCGCGCTAAGTGAAATGAAGCTTTATCAAACGGCTGCGTTTCAGTTTGTTGATGTGATTCGAAACGGCGGAAGTAAGTATGTTCGTCAATCGATTGACCGTCTGTCGATCGCAGCGGATGCCTTGGGAGATGATACGCTCTTGAATTATGCGATTTCTAAAGTTCGCATCGATGAGTTTCCGCAAAATCAAAAAGACGTGGTCTATTATCGCTTAGGTGAGATCAAACTTAGAAATGGACAGTACGCTGAAGCCGGCGACCTGTTCTCTCGTGTCAGTTCGAACAGCCGCTATGCGGCCAACGCGCGCTTCAATCGGGGTCTTGCAAAGCTTGAAAGCAATCAGCCTCAAGAAGCCTTGCAGTTGTTCCAAAGCTTGCAGAACTCGCGAGCCAAAGCGTCGGTCACGGACACAAACCGCGTGGCTTCACAGATGGCCATCGCCCGCACTTACTATCAAATGCAGGATTGGGACAAGGCCATGGAGGCTTACCGCGAGATTCCTCGTGACTCTGAGTACTGGCATGATGCTTTGTTTGAGTCCAGCTGGGCACAGCTCAGGTCTGCCAAATTTCGCTCAACCTTGAGCAACTTGCAGTCGCTCCACTCGGCGTTCTACGAAGATTCATTCATCCCCGAAAGCTTGCTCGTTCGCTCGATCGTTTATCTTTACATTTGTAAGTTTGATGAGACCGAGAAGACTCTCAACTTGTTTGAGGCTCAGTACAGCCCTGTTCGATCGCAACTGGGCCGCTTTCTGGATACAACCCGCGAGCCCCTGGCTTACTTTCAGGAGATCGAAAAAGCTTACTACATCCGCAAGGACAAGAAGCCCAATCAAGGCATGCGTCTTCCCTACATGGTTGCACGTGCGGTCCTGGATGAAGGTAACGTCAAGCGATCATTTGGCTACTTGAAAGCACTGAATGATGAAAAAAGCCGGATTGAGGCGATTCCAAATATTGCGCGCTCACCATTGGGTATCTACGCGATGAAGGTATTGGCAAGCCGATTCAAAAACTCGAAAGTATCAACGGGCGAGCAGGTCCGGTCGCACTTGCTGACCATGCGTAAAAATCTGAACGACTTTTTTGAGCAAGCCAGCTTTGTTCGTTACGAGATGATCAATGGCAAAAAAGAACTTCTTAAGAAGAAGATCGCGGGTAAACAAGCGCCAAGCGCGCAAATTGATGAAAACATGGATCGCAAGTTTTACACACAAAATGGCTATGAGTATTGGCCTTTTGATGGCGAATACTGGCTCGATGAAATCGGAAACTACCATTACCTCGGTCAACAGAGTTGTGAGTAAACTATGAAGAAATTGGTATTGATCAGTTTGAGTGTATGTTTGTCGGCGGGGCCCGTGGCCGTGGCTGCGCCTGCAAAAAACAAGACCTCAAAGTCCTCAAGTTCGGCAAAGAAAGAGTCCCGCAAAAAAACGGTCGGAGAGATGCTCAGGTCTGCCGACCGCGGGTCGGGCTTTAGTTTGCAGAAGAAAACAACTGATCTGCCAACGTTCTCGAATAGTCTTTTCGAAAAATCCCAAAAAGAAGCTCCTCAAGTGAATTTGGGTCAAGTAAAGCCCCCGAGATCATCGACCTTTTTTCAGGATCCCAATGATGACAAATCAAAACTGGAGATGATCACAGATCAGCAGATCCAAGAGCTTTACAAGCTAACTCAAAAATTTAAGAGCAGCCCCAATCGTGGTGAACTCTGGCTACGCCTTGCTGAGTTGTACGTCGAGAAATCGGGCTTCATCGACTTTAGAAAGCAAGCGGCTTACGATACACAGCTCAAAGACTTTCAAGATGGCAAAGCAAAGGTTAAACCGCGTTTGGATTTACGTGATGCCCATGAGTACAACAAAAAAGCGATTCAACTGTACGAGTGGTTCGCGCGTGACTTTCCTAAAGATTCTAAAATGGATCAGGCTTTGTTCTTCTTGGGTTACAACTACTACGAGCTTGGCGATACAAAAAAAGGAACTGCATTTTACACCCGCCTGACCAAGGAGTACCCTCGCAGCGTCTATATTTTTGAATCTAACTTTGCGCTTGCCGAGTTCTACTTTGAAAATGAGAAGTGGGAGACGGCACTCGGGTATTACCTGAATGTGACTCGAAGTAAGCGTCATCGCCTGTATACGTTCTCGCTTTACAAAGTTGCTTGGTGTTACTTTCGCTCGGGAGATTCAAAGAAAGCTTTAGTCACGCTTGAAAACTTGATCCGCGAAACAAGAGAGAATCAAGCGCAAGGAGACCGCGACAAAAAACAAGTCAGCAAGGTTAAGCTCGAAAATGAGGGCTTACGTGATATCGTTTTGTTCTACTCTGAAATTGGCGATCCTAAAAAAGCGCCTAGTTACTTTCAGTCGCTGACGGGATCTGAAGCCAATACGTACCTTGAAAAACTTGCTTATTTTTATGCTGATCGCGGAAACCGGGAGGGCGCGCGCTCCCTGTTTAACTACTTGATCGGACAAAACCAGGTTTCTCCGAAGGCTTTCGATTACAAATATCAAATCGTTAAAGCCTATTCGAACGCCAATAAGACTCGGGAGTTTCGCGAAGAGCTGTACGCTTGGGTTCGTGACTTCGGAACTGGTAGCGCTTGGTACCAGGCAAACAAGGGTAAGGGCGAGTTGATGGAAAACTCGGAGAAACTGCGCGAGCAAACTTTGCGCACTTGGGTTTTGCAACAGCATCAGGCCGCGCAGAATTCACGAGCACCGTTTTCGCAAAATCTGGCGTTCGAAGGCTACAAACTCTACATCGCTGAATTTCCGAAGCACCCGGTGACTCCTGATATGCACTTCTATTTTGGTGAGCTCTTGTACGATATGGGCCGCTACGATGACGCCGGAACTCAGTACCGCTGGGTTGTCGAGAATGGCGCGGGTAGTAAGTTTTTCGGCAAGGCTTCTGAGAATACCGTCTTGGCCCTTGAGCGTAACATTCCGAAAGACGAAGAAATCTCGGCAAAAGTAGGAAAGTCGATCGATCCCGTTCAGCTTGATTCCAAGGTTGACCGGTTCGTTCAGGCAGGACTGTGGTACACGAACAAGTTTCCTCAAGGTGAGAAAACTCCCGAGATCCGATTTCGAATTGGACGATTGTATTATCAGCACAATCAGTTCGACCAAGCGATGCCGTACTTTAAAGAGATTATTCAAAAGTACCCAAAGACAAAGTACGCCGAATATTCGGCCAACTTGCTCTTGGACATCTTCAACTTGAAAAAGGACTACGCCGGACTTGAAAAGACCGGAAACGAACTCTTGGCGGTTCCTTCGATTGCAAATTCGTCAGCCGGTGCTGATATCCGCAATGTTCTTGAGAGAGCAAATTTTAAGAAAGCTCAAGATCTTGAAGGTTCAAAGGATTACGCTAAGAGCGCTGATGCCTTTGAAGCCTTCGCGCGCCAAAATCCAAAATCAGACTTAGCCACAACCGCGATGTTCAATGCGGCCATCAACCACGAGCGAGCGGGGCGTGCAAGCAAAGCACTTGCTGCACACGCGGTGGTTCTTAAAGTCGACGACAAAAAAGCAGAATCCCTCAAGGCAAAGTCGCGCCGGATCGTGGCTAAACTTTACCAGGATTCAGGTCAGCTTGAAGAAGCGGCTAAGGCTTATCAAGATTCGGCTAAAGAAGCGGGCAATGATCCGCTGGCGCCAAACCTGTTCTTCAATGCGGCCGTCTTGGACGAAACACTCGGGAAGAACAACAGCGCCATTCAAAACTACGATGTTTATTATCAAAAATCAAAAAAATCAGATCGCAGCGAGGCTTTGTTTTCAATCGCAACACTCCACCGAAAAGGCAATCGCTTGTCAGCCGCTGTGGATAAGTACAAGGATTACGTGAATATGGGCGGCGGCACTCAAGAAAAAAATGTCGAGAGCGCGCATTGGATTTATGAAATCTCGAAAAAACTCCGCCGTCCTGCTGACGTGGAGGAGTGGCGTCAAAAGACATTGGGTCTTCAGGCTCGCTACGCTCCCAATAAAAAAGGTGTCGGCGCAAAATACGCGGCTCAAATTAAACTGGAAGACGCACAAGAGACTTTCCGCGAGTTTAAACGCATCAACTTGAATAACGTCCAAAAGCTCAAGATCTTATCAGACATGAAGATTTCGCAGCTCACGAAGCTGAACGCTCAATTGAGCGAAGTGATCAAGTACGACTCGCCTGAAGAGATCGTCGGCGCCCTCAAAATGCTGGGAGAAGCCAATCTTCTGATGGGAGAGTCTTTTGTGAATGCTCCTTTGCCGCGGGAGCTGAAACTTCCTGAAGAAGTTGCTCAGTACAAGGCTGGCGTTCAAAAAATCGCGGATCCATTCTTGGCCAAGGCTAAAGATTTACTCAAGTCGGCCGTTGAGCGCGGAAATGAGTTTGAGGCCTACGGTGAAGATTACCGACAGGCGCGTGCTTTGGTTGGTAAATTGGACCCAAAACTGTTTTATGACGGCGGCGAGGAGCCCATTTCAGTGCGCCAGCCCAATTGGATGGGATTATGAGTATGATCAAAGGCCCATGGATTTTAGTTCCACTCGTTGCCCTGTTGACTTCTTGCGGATCAAGTCCCAAGCAAGAAGAACGTTCCGATGGCCTTGATGACGACTCGATTGTTCTTGAAGCGGCGCCGGCCACCAAGCCCGTCGATGCCGTGAGCGAGAAAGCGCCCGAGGTCAAACGTGAAACGCCCAAGGATGCTTACTCTCCTTTGGCTGACGCGTATAAGAGTCAGAATGAAGAAGGGATTTACCGTTCAGCGATCGCCATCTTGTCACAAAATCCGGCGGACGTTAAGGCGCTGAACGCCTTGGGCCTGTACCATTACCGCAAAGCGCGATTTTTAGCGGCACGGTATTTTTTTAGCCGAGCCCAAGTTCAGAGCCCACGATCTTCAGAGCTCTACAACAACCAAGGTTTGGTCTCATTAGCACTCGGCGAAAATCGGGATGCAATCCGCGCCTTCAAAAAGGCTCTCGAGTTAAATCCCAATGATGGAATCGCCGCAGCAAACTTGGGCTCGATCTACGTCCAGGAAAAAGATTATTACAAAGCCATCTTTCCGCTCGAGATCGCCGTAAAAAAAGGCATGCGTGAAACTCGAACTCTGACAAATTATGCGATCGCTTGCGTGGGTACCGGAAAGTACGACACCGCAAATGCCGCACTAGAAGAGGCACTCGAGCAAAACTCAAATAATAAGGAAGCCCTCTTTGCATTGGCAAAATTGCAGATCTCCCACATGAAACAATACAAAGAAGGGCAGGGTCATTTGGACCGGCTCAAGTTCCTTAGTCCAGCACAGGAAATGAGAAACAGAATGAATACCTTGGAAAACGAGGCAAAAGCTGGAATACAATAGGGAAAGGCCAAGGAACGGCAACATGAAATTTCATCTTCGTCACATCTTAACCAAGTTGTTGCTCACGGTAGCGGTGTTCACTCTTTTTTCTATGATAACCACTGCGCGCGCGCAAACGACAACGACGTCACCGACTTCAAATGCAACCGTCGTGAGCAAAAAAGAAAAAAAGACGAGCCTGAATTTCGAAGATGAGCTGGTCGAAGGAGCCACGACCAAGCCTGAACTATTTTACCTTTTTCAGAAGAAGAACTTCAATTACAAGCGTTTGATCCGCTTGCGTGAGAATTTTTTGCCTGAGATGAGAAAAACATCTGAGGACATCAGCCGCGCTCGGAGTTCAAATTGAAAACCCCTGTGATCCTTCGAATCTTCAAAAACGGGCAGCTTGCCGAGGTCAAACAATTTGACTTGGATCAGATTATCATTGGGCACAGTGCTGATGTGCAAGTTGAGCTGAAAGATGAGGCCGTTGCACCCATTCACTGCTTGATCGAACTGCGTGATTCGGGTTACTACGTTTGCGATCTGGGTTCACAATCCGGCACTTATAAAAACGGCAAGCAGGTCCTCGATGAGCCTTTGTCTTCGGGTGAAGCTATCGTTATCGGCCCATTTTCAGTTCAATTTTTTATCGGCATTCCAAAACCAAAAGCTCCGCCTTCGATGACGGTTGCGGCTGCAATATCCGCGGCTGTTCCCGGGGGCTCTGCAAAAGCGGCGGCTCCGGCAAGAGCCGTGGTTCCGGCAAGAGCCGTGGTTCCACCGCTTGCACCCGGTGCACCGCCTCAGCCTAAACTTCCTGATCAGCCCGATCGCCGCGCTGGGCACCGTTCGACGGGTTCTCCGATGCCACGTAAAAAGCACAAAGGATCAAAAACATTTGCTCCGGCGAGCGAAGTGACTGATTTGCGTGAGTACCTCAAGCCGACCAAGGGCACGCACATCGAAGTGATCGTGGCTTGGCAGGAGCGGATCCTCGAGACTTATCACTTTTCGCCGACGAAAAAAGTGATCAAGGCGGGACCTTCTCGCAGTTTGGATGTTTTTGTCCCGATTGTGTTTATGGGTGCCGCTGTTCCTTTGGTTCATTTGAATCAAGGCCAAGCACAAATCATGGCGGGCAGCAATGCCGTTGTCGAAACGATCACATCGGTTCAATCGTTTTCAATCGATGACCTCATTCGTTCTGGAAAAGCGAAGAAGTCAAGTGCCGGGCATTCGGTTCGTATGGACCAGGGTGATCTTGTTTGTCTGTCTTATGGCGATGGGACTTTGCAAATCTTTATTCGCTTTGTGCCAGCAGCTCCAGTCCCTGCTTTGACGGGCCTTTTGGATCTGACCGGGAGTGAGCTCACGGGCATGATCGTTTCGGTTGTCTTAGTTTCTCTGCTCGCTCTTTACATGAGCGTGTATTCGCCGCCAAACAAAGAGGACGAGAAGCCCGAAGATCAAGTTCGCTTAGCGCAATTCGTTTATAACAAACCAGTGGCAACGCCAACACCGGAGCCGACGCCTGAACCCGTTCAGACGCCGCCGCCTCAAGTGGTCAAGGCGCCGACGCCAGCTCCTACGCCCGAGCCAAAAAAGGTACAGGTCACGGATAAGCAACAAGACCAGAAAAAACTTGGCAAGAAAGAATCGGTCTCAGCAACCACAGAACGACCTGCAGCGGTCGCGGCTGAAGTTCGTCCGAAACCTTCAAAACTTGACCGTCCAAAAAAATTCACGTCGACCAAGCAAGGCGGCGCGGTCAAAGTGGGCGAGACAGCTGGGGCGAATGCGCAGTCGGCAAATGATGTGACCAAAACAGGCTTGCTCAGCGCCTTTGGTAGCGGTGGCAACCGGACCAAACTGGATCAGGCGTATTCGGGCTCGGGCGAACTCTTAGGCATGGCCGATAAAGCAACTGGAACTTCGGGCCAAAATGAAAACCGCGCAGGCGATGACATTGGATCCAAATTTAAGGATTCCGGAGCGGGCGGCAAAGGGACAGCCACTCAAGGCATCGCGGGCGTCGGAACCAAAGGGAAGAGCTCGGGACAAAATGCGTACGGAGCTGTTGGCTTTGGCGGCAAAGGAAACGTGGCCATCGAAGCGGGCGGCAGTGAGGCCGAATTCGTCGGAACCATTGATAAAGAAGCCGTTCGCCGCGTGATCAGATCGATCTTGTCCCAGATCAAATCTTGCTATGAGCGCCAGCTTCGCAGCAATTCGAGTCTTGAAGGTAAAGTTGTCATTCAGTTTGAAATCGAAGAGCAAGGGCGCGTTCGTATTGCGAAGACGAAAACGACTTCACTCAGTGATCAGGCCGTAGAGTCGTGCGTTGCCACTCGTATTAAGGAGCAGCGGTTTCCAGAGCCACCTCCTGGTACGATTGCGGTCGTCGACTACCCATTTGTTTTTGGTGCACAAAGGTAATTTAAGGAGGAGCGAAACGTGGACAATAGTGTAGAAATGCCATTCTTGCAGAGGGCTTTTATCGAGGGCGGCCCAGTGATGTACATCATTTTGTTCATCGCTATCGTCACCATTCTTTTGATCATCGAGCGCTTGCTCGCACTTAAGAATTTGACGGTCGATAAAAAAGAATTCACCGACCAATTGTTCGGTATGGTTCTAAGAGGTGATGTTCGTCAAGGGATCGCGTTTTGCGATGCTCGGCCTACGCCACTTTCAAACACGGTTAAAGCAGGTCTTGTTCAGGCGATGAACAAACGTCCTGATGAAGAAATCCAAGTCGCCATGGACGCCGCCGTCTTGCGCGAAAATCCTCGCCTCGAGGGCTGGACATCGATGCTCGCAGTCACGGGTAACGTGGCCGTACTTGCGGGTCTCCTTGGAACCATCGTCGGTATGATTCAGTCCTTCCGAGCGGTTTCTGCAGCTGATCCTGCGCAAAAGGCGGAAGAGCTCTCGAAAGGGATCTCGCACGCCTTGAATTGTACGGCCTTTGGACTCTTGGTTGCGATCGTTTCAATCGTTGCTTACGGGTACTTCCAGCTCCGTATTCAGCGCGCAGAAAACGAAGTGATCGAGTCTTCAATGAATCTTTTGAATTTGGTCGCTTCAAACCGCGATAAAATTAAAGAGTAGGTAGCTAAGATGTCTGAAGTTCAAGAGTCCGGTGGCGGTCGTAAGAAGAATTTTGAACCAAACTTGGTTCCGTTCATCGATTTGATGAGCGTGTTGATTACATTTCTTCTGATCACGGCTGTTTGGACTCAGGTTTCGATGATCCAAATTGGAACTTCGATTTACGGCAAAAAAACTGAGAGTTCGCCTCCTCCTCCGGTTCCTCAGCAGGCCGAGGTCGTTTTAAAATTGGACATCCGCGCCACTTCGTACATTTTGACTGTGGCCAAGCAGGTCATCAATATTCCCATGCAAAATGGTGAGTACGATGATGTCGGTTTGGTTGCTCAACTACAAAAAGCCAAACAATTGTACCCAGCAAAGAATGACGGCGCGATTGCGATGTCAGACGAGCTTCCCTATGAGCGTTTGATTCGCGGTATGGATGCCTTTTTGGAATCTGGATTTCCGCAAATTTCTGTCCTTACAGGGGGGCCGAACTAATGCCCATACATACCCCCGGTCAGCGCCACCGATACAGCCGACTTCTCTCTGGAAAGAGCACAAAGCGTGATGTGACGGCCATCCTGTCGCTGACCGCGATGGTTGATATGTTTACCGTTCTCGTCGTGTTTCTGTTGCAGAACTACAATACGACCGGCGAGGTGCTTTACATTCCGAAAGAAGTGACGCTTCCAAAAGCGGGACAAATCAAGGAATTGAAGCCCTCAGTCGTCGTCACGATTTCAAATAAAGAAATCTTGCTCGATAAGACCGTGATCATCTCTTATGACGCGATCAAGGCGCAATCCGAATGGATGATTCAGCCCCTCATGGTTCAAGTTCAAGAGGCCCTTAAAAAAGCCAAAGAAAAGCAAGAGGCCAAGCTGCAAAGCCGCCTGCGTGAGGCCATGGACGGGACTCAGAATGTAAACTCTGAGGAACTCAATGGTTGGAATAAAGTCACGGTGCAGGCCGACAAAGGAATGGATTTCCTGACGGTGAAGAAAGTCATGTATACAGTGACTGAAGCCGGAGCGGGAGAAATCAACTTTGCGGTTACCAAGCAGCCCACCGAAAAAGAGTAATTTCCTCAAAGCTTGTTCCCATTACAAGCGGCCAGCTGCCATCGCAGGAGCTGATCTATGATTCGGAAGTACCGCGGCGCGATTTTTCTTGGCCTGCTGACACTCTTGTTTCTTGAAATTTGGCTCGGCTTTCCGATTAAACTCGAAAATTTCGAATCGCCTGTCACCATGGATTCAGCAATGGTCACCAAAGATGAAGTGCAGCAAAAGATGAAGGGCGTCCATCTGGTTGAGAGTAGCAAAGGCACTCGCGACTGGGAGCTCTTTGCCGACGCCGCCGAAGGTTTTGAAGGCAAAGGAAAGTGGCAAATCCAAAAGGTGAAAATCCTTTTCTACTCCGAAAACAAAGTACAGTTCACGGTGACCGGGAAGGCTGCTGAGATCGACACCAAAACCAAAGACATGAAAATTGAAGGCGCTGTGCGTACGGTCGCCGAAAATGGCTATCAATTTGAATCCGAGATTTTACTGTATAAGGCGGGTCCACGCATTTTGGAAAGCCCAGGCTCTGTGCGCATGGTGGGCCCGAGCGATGCCCAAGGACCAGGTATGGTGGTCATGGCGAACTCGATGCGGGGCCTGGTCGATAAGTCCGAAGTCACTCTCGAGGGCAATGTGACCGCACGCAAACAGTTTAAGACGGGTCGTCAGTTTGGGGTTCGTTCGCAGTTTGCGCAGTTCAGTGGGCTGCACTACCAGGCGCGTTTTCGCGACCAGGTGATGATTGAATACGGCGCCATGAAGCTTGAAAGTCCCGAGGCCGCTTTTCAATACAAGACCACTTCGAGTTTGCTTGAATTCGTGCAACTCAAGGGCGGCGTCAAGATCAATGATGCGGACAAATACGCCACGGCCGATCAGGTTCGGATCGAGCCTGAGACCAACCGCATTGTTCTGAATGGGAAGCCCCGAGTCGTGCAAGGCCAGGATGAGCTGATGGGCGAGCAGATTGTCTTTATCGACGGTGGAAAGAAAGTTAAGATTGAGAAGATTCGGGCCCGGGTCGAAAA
>JBKCUU010000095.1:0-4259 GCA_046318155.1 Bdellovibrio sp.
TTCGCTCAACAAGACTTCGAGATGAACTTAGACAAATTTGATTAATCAGCAGACTGAGAAATTCAGTCGCAATGGATTCGTTCGTTCAAAATCAGCAAAAACAACCTCGTCAATTCAACTGCACGCCGCAAATTTACAAAATTAGTGAAATTCGTTGCCAAAGACCCATTCCAATCACACATTTTTGACAAGAACGAAGGCAAACCTAGATGTTGGGCGTGAACGATTCGGGCTTAATTTGTCCTATCCTCCGTAGTATTGACAGAGGCACAGTACTCATTGATGACTTTATTCTCACGGATGAGTTTTTTCGCGCCAAGCATGACCTCGCGCCCAGACTTTTCATCTTGAGCTCCAAATAGCTCGGCTCTCGATGCAATCATGAATCGACCTATCTCAAGGTTGTAAATGCTCTTTTTGCACCCAAGGGCACGCGTAAAATCAATCATAGCTTCGCCGGGGTATCCATGGTTGACCTCATGAAGGATGAACTCTTTTTTGCTATCAAAGTAAGTACCAAACTCAAATTTGGCCGCATCAATCAGCGCGCAGTCTCCAACTTGAAACACCGTACCCATGATAAATGTGAAAGGCCCATAGAATCCACTTTTCTGGCGCGCGTTCTCGCACGTCACTGAATTGTAGGCGTATCCAGGGGAGTGGTTCATAAGAAATGCTAAAAGGATGAGATATTGCATTTAGTTTTCCAGCCGTTGTTCTTTGGTCACCAAAGATTGGTTAATGTGAATTGGGTGAGGGAGTCATTTCTAGGTGTGAGTTATTAAGCTCCACTGCGAGTTGATCAATCAGCTTCTTCTGGACTCCAAAATAATCTTTTTTCCAACTCCGAAAAATATTGAATGGAAAAAGAACCAAACTTACAATCAAGTGACGATTTAATTCTTTAGTAATCTGGCGGGGTCCAGTGGCACCTATAATTTCAGCCTGTAAGGTAAACTCTGTAATCTCGTCTAGAGGAATTATCCCCAGCGTGAGAAAGCTGGCCCACATCCAGACCTTGAATAGGGCTGACTTCGAATTCGTCTCGGCAAAAAATCTAATCTGTATTGTAACTTCATTGGCACAATCAAGTTTGCATCCTCTAAACACTTCATCGCCGTAGGCAATTACTGACTCATCATTGCTCAAGAAACCTTTCCCATGTCTATCTGTGATTACTGGATCAATACTCAAGTTAATTTTCGTCTTTTGAAAAAGAGGAGGCCTAGGTGACTTTGAATGGAATGGAAAAGCTGCGCATCCCAAATTAACAAAAAGAAAAGATAGAGCAACTATTCGGAATGTAGATTTCAAATTGCCTCCGTTTATCCGCAAAATTAGAAACTCCAATTTCCATTAACATTCGGAATATTGCAATTTCCTTTAGAGCATTGGTAAACCATATTGTTCAAGAATATGCCTCCACCTATTCCTATCGCATAAGGTTCAACGGCACCTAACAAAGCGGAGAGTTCGGTGCCACGAGGAAGCACGAAATTAGCTCCTATCCTCAGTGCTGGACTCGCTTTAAAACAACTTGCCCGCAAGCTTCTCTGCTAAGAAACTTGGAGAGGTTACTTGTTTTAAAATTCAAGTGTTCACTTTGAGAAAAAATCGGAGGAAATATGAAGCTTTTTGGTCCCCTGGCGTTTTTCGTTCTTTCATTGAATTTGAGTTCATGTACAACCTCAAATGAAAAGGCTAGAAATCCAGCAAGTGATATGAAGGTCTTGTCTGATAGGTACGGCGATTTCCGAGTTTACTTTTGCACGGAAAAAATGGCCGTCGTGACCGTTGACCCCAATAGATGCGGTGAAACAATGGCCAAGGGGGGATCTGGTTGTACCGAGCTGGCGGCACCTCCTCCTCAACAGCTGGAAGTCGTAAAAAACTCCCTGAATGTCGTCGAGCTTCGGAACAAAAATGGAACTGCTGAATATAGAATCTTGGGAGCACGGGCTCCGTTTCGACTTGAGTCGACTTCCGAAAGGGATCAGAGATTCGATCTGAACTGGTACACACTCACAAATGCTGATAAGGCCATGTTCAAGTTTTCACCTGTTTGTCCATAATTCAGAATGGAATGATAGGAAAAGAGGTCGATGAGTTTGCCTCAGCCGCCATCATGGCGGGCTGAGGGCTTCAGGTTGAAAAATACTTTAAGGAGACCCTTAGCTTTTTTAGGGTCGATCAGAACGTCAAGTCACAAAGTAGTTCTTCGGTTTGGGCACGGCCGTTCATGTCAGTAAAGAATCCAGTGAGTTTATCTTTAGTGCCCAACTCTTTATTGGTTAAGGAAATCAGAGATAGATTTCCCCAATATCCGGTCTTATCCAAGGCCAAGCCGCCGAGTGATGTGTGGTCAGCTAGTGGGTACCCTTTCGTGACTGCAAATGGTGTTTTACCGGGCATAGAACTTAACTCCTTAAGAGTACCAAGCTTCCCGCGAATGACTTGACTATTCACGTTGGCCTCAATGAATGAACCTGACGCCCCTGTGCACTTTGCTACCTTCACGTCAGCAATTGTTTTTGCCCAAGCTAGATTGGCAGCAGTCAGAAATCCAAGAACTAGAATTGTTTTTTTCATTAATACCCTCGATTTTTAGAATCCGCTAGCGATGTTGTTGAGATTAATTTCCCATGATTCAACTCGAAACCGGCTTATACGTTCGTGCCGCAGAGTAACCGATCGGCAGGAAAATTTCGCCTGTCAGTGTTTTTGACATGTAAAAGGGTGAAAGGAGCCGTATCCTAAATACTTGTTTGTGAAGCTGCTTAAATCAAATTTGCAGCTTCGCGGATTCTGCCAAGTTGAATGAAAAAATTTTTGCTCGAAAAAGCTCAAGGGCACACTAAAAAGGGCCCCTTTTAGTTTGATTGCCTTAGTCATAAGTTTGATATTAAACAAAGACCAGACACCATCTACCTGACGCCGGATAAAAAAATCGCTTGGGCCTATCACAACTTTGTAAGGGTGCGATTTAAACTTGGGTTGAGCCGGACCAACGAATACATTCGCTTGGCCGAAAGAAAGGACCTTCACGAAATCGATTTGCCGATTTCCGTGTTGGTTGAGCTTTCGCGGCTTGATGAAAGTAAACTTAAAGAGTTTCTAAAATCAAAGCCGGTTGACGAACTCAGGGAAGTGTCTTTCGCAAAAGTGAAGAAACTTATTCGTGGCGAAAATACGAATAAGAGGGAGCGGTCATCCAACCAGGATGACAAAAAAGAAGAGAGTCCTCAGCAGATTGCTGAGTCACTGAAAATAACTTTTGAAATCGTGCGGGATAAGTTTGATGAAGATGCGATGGATAAAGATATTGATTCGGTGCTTGGCGATATTTCGCTCTGGTATCTGGGTAAGAAAAACGCGGCTTAGGGTATATGCCCTTAACGGAACCCCCTGAGTATCCTCAGGGGGTTTTTCTTTTTTAAGCGACTTTCAAAGGCATTCTGTGGTCAAGCGAGACGATTAATTTCAGAAGAAGTTCAACTGACAAACTGTTTTCACCAAGATTTGCGATGCGAGTAATGCGAGCCCGCGAAGTCCCGACTTTCTTGGCGATTGCTTCGTGGGTCAGTTTGGATTTTGAGATGCTCTTGGCCGCTTGTTGATAAAGCTTGGCCTTCAATTCCATAACGGCGGCTTCGGCTTCGTTCAAGTTCAAATCATCAGCGAGAGCCTTCGCGTGTTTATTCATTTTCATTGGCTAATCTCCTTAACCGTTTTTGAGCCGTTTCAATTTCTTGTTGCGGCGTCTTCTGCGTTTTTTTCGTAAAAGCGTGAGGGACAAGTATTCGGTGCTTATCGAACAAAACGTAAAACACGCGGTAAATGCCGTCTTTATCTTTCACTCGTAATTCAAAAGCCGACTGGCCCCCTTGTTTCATCGGTCGGGATTGAGGCATCCCAAGTTGTTCGCCCTCTTGAAGAAGACGAAGCAAGGCTCCGACTTCTTGCCGGACCTCGACCGAAAAAGAGCGGACTGTCTCTAATGCTGATTTATCCCAGATGACTCTTTTCATCGACTCTTATTGTGCTAAAATTAGCACAATTTGTCAAGGGAAGAGCTTGAAAAAAAAGAATTAGCTATAAAAGTCGTTATATCGCAGAAGAAATGCGAAGCGTGTCTATCGAATCATGCGACAAAACTCTTTGGTGCTTCAACGCTATACAGGTCGTCCTGTCCGATCCCACGATGGCAAAATCGAAACAATCCGATCAGACATTCGCTGGTGTTCGGATGCTTTCGGTAT